>JACQQF010000021.1 GCA_016207095.1 Candidatus Methylomirabilota bacterium
ACGCTGACCACCGTCCACGGTGGGGTGAGGCCCAAGATCGCCTTGTAGAGTTCAATGTCGCGCATCGCTCTCGCCCTCCTTTGCTGGGCCAGAGCATAGCGCAGGTGGGGTCAGTTACCCACACGATTTCCGGAAGAGCCGCTATTCGAAATTAGCCCGTGAGAGGAGAACGTTTCAGTGCTAAGTAACATCATCTTGGAGTTGTGAATGGTCAATGAGTTGATCGCACAGCTTTTCGAACGAGAAACCGACCGAGCGCTAGATCCGATCCCAGATAGTGTTGAGAGAAAAACGAACGAGGCAGTTGATCGAGGCGTGCTCGGCAGCGGCATGTACGTTAACGCTGTTCACAATATCGTCATTGCTCAATTCCGTGAACTAGTAAATAAGCGCGTTGAGATCGAAAAGGACGTCTGGCAGCGTCAAGGGAAGACACCTGTGAAGGCTGATGGGGATGCCTGCAAGGAGGCTATCGGAACGGACATTGAGCGGGTTACTCCGCGGTTCTTCAAGTTCATAGAAGATGGGTGTCGTAGGGCTGGCCAGCCCAATCTTATCACTCATCAGACGCAGACTTTCAAGGCTGAAAAGGTTAAGTTCCTAGAACAGGCTCTCCGAGAAGTGGACATCTGGGTTGGGTTTTCCGCCATAGAACCCAAAGGGCCAATGATTCCACCGGTAAGCATCACCTATCGTTTTGAAAATTACGGAATCTTCCAGACTGGTTCGCAATCACAGGCTATCGTCGTGAGCGAGCGGGAGCAAGACAACCAGTGGATTATCGAAGGACTGTCCCAGGTGAGGGAAGACCTCGCTGGGCTCAAAGAATTGCAGGATGAGCAGAAAGGCGAACTCATTGGAGCGGTGGAAACGGCAATCGCGGAAGTAAAGAAGGGAAAGCCCAACCCCCTCACTATAGGCGGTATTATCACAGCCGTCGGGTCGGCAACGAGTGTCCTTGCGAATGCGACCAAAGCTTATGAGACCATCAAGTTGATCGCCGGGAGATTCGGTGTCACATTACCATAGAACCGCAGGACGCGAGCATGGGTACATCGATCTACCCACTCCTTCCCGACCACGAAGCCCTTCTAGCCCTTGAGCCAGAAGAATTGGCCGGTGTCGTGCTCCAATTCCTGAATTTGCTGACCGAAGGCGACAGCGGTCAGTTGAACCGGTACAGTTTTAGCCTTCCGCACAGAGTTCAAGCCTACCCTCAAAAGCACCACGCCGGTATCAGCGAAGCGCTCATGGAGGCCTGGGTATGGTTGGAGCGAGAAGGGCTATTGGCGCCGCGGCCAGGAGCTCAGGGTGAATGGGTATTCATTACCCGACGCGGACGCAAGCTGACCACGCCAGCGGACCTAGAGAGCTATCGACGCACGCAAGCTCGGCACGATGGTAGACCGAGTGCACCGGGAACTTGCCGACGAACACATAGCGGAGATCGCCAACACCTACGACGCTTGTCGTAGCAACAGCCATCATTCCGGTGAAAGTGGGAAATCGGTCCAGCACGAAGACATTTCCGGATTCCGGAGAGATGCCAAGCTCAACAATATGCACCCCCCAGACTCATCGTTCGTGCCTGGCCCTCATTTGAGCCGAGTCCTCTGACGCGGTCTTTCGGACAACAGGCTGAAGCGCGCGTAAAGATTGAGGCCATCTCAAAGGATGCTTAACGCTATGCTCATTACTGTTGGGCAGTTTCGTTCCCGTATCGAACGTGATTGCCACGGCCTGATCGCTGATCTACAGGCGCTGACGGGGCGCTATGGTTCAGATGAGGCTCATGCCTGGGAAAACTCGCTTGGAAAGCTGAGCAAGGTCTTTCAGGCGCCTTCATTCCAGCCCCTTCATCTCTACTTCGGGAGTCGAGGAAATCTGGCGCTGGAGTACCAACTTCCCGCATCCTCTTCATGGTGCGATGTCGTGTTGCTCGGCGCGCACAAGTCGATCCCATCGGCCGTCGTACTGGAACTCAAGGATTGGGTCACTCGAGGTGACAGGCCAGGACGATACGAAGGTCTGATTGAACGGCAGGGCTCGCAAGAGCTTCATCCCTCCGACCAGGTTCGCGGTTATACCGAGTATTGTCGCCGCTTTCATTCGGCGGTCGCTGACCACAGTGCCAGGGTTCACGGATGTGTCCTGTTCACCCGCGATCGTTGGGCGGAGGCATACTCTGCCGCTCCGAACCATGAGCTTGCCGCAAATTATCCGCTCTTCACGGTCGCCCCAGATGATGTCAGCGGTCGCTTTCCGGAGTTCTTCCAGAGCCGGCTGACGTTACCCGATGAAACCTTTGCTAATGCCTTTGCGAACGGCCGCTACCGTCAGAATCGTGGCTTTGTTGCGCAGATAGGCGCTCAGATTCTGAGCCCAAGGTCTGAGGTCTTCGAACTCCTCGATAACCAACGGAAAGCGTTCGCGCTCTGTCGGTCAATCATCGAGGATGCGTTCCTCACCTCAAGGTCCGCAGCGCCCCCGAAGAAAGTTGTCATTATCAAGGGTCCGCCCGGATCGGGAAAATCCGTCATCGCTGCTCGACTGTGGGCGTCCTTGGTGACGGACACCTATCTTCCCGACGGCGATGTGGTTTTCACCACGACTTCACAAAGCCAGAACAGCAACTGGTCTGATCTCTTCCGCCGGACATCCGATGTGGAAGCCGCGAGCGGTGTTGTCCGCAAAGCGACAAGCTATTCACCGATCACGACCCAGAGGCTGGGGCAAGTCCGGAGTAGGCACGGTGCGGGCTTTCTTTCCAGTGCGGAAGCATGGCGCGAGAATCTCGCCACTCTGCAGGCTCTCGGAGAACCATATCGCGATGGGGCTTGCGACAATCAAAACCTCGTTTCGATTGTTGACGAGGCGCACGCCTTGATCAATCCGGAACATCCGGAGGGGCGCGGCCGGTTCGGGTTCGCGACCACTTTGGGTCCGCAGGCTTACCACATCATTCGGAGTTCGTTGCTCACGGTGTTCCTGCTCGATCCACGGCAAGGATTCCGCCAACGTGAGAACACCTCGATCGACGACCTGCACAACTGGGCTCGGGAACTTGGTGCAGGTGAACCGGAAGAGATCAGTCTCGAGGGCGCCCAGTTCCGGTGCGGCGGATCTGCCGAATATGTCACCTGGCTTGAATCACTCCTCAGCGGTCCAGACGCTGGTAGGAACAGGTCGTTGGCGAGAGCGTGGTATCGCACCATCGCTCCATCTCGTCTCCAGAGCGAGACTTCTCGATCTTCTGTGAGGATGCCAGAGATGGACCGGGACCTGATGGTTGCTGAACCTGCACAGCCCTACCTGGCTGCCTCGCAACCCGTAGAGATTTCTGCCGCCCGGCCGCGCATGGATTTCCGCGTTTTCGACAATCCTGAGCAATGGGAAGCCCTCCTGCGCCAGCGACATGTCGAAGGCAACAGCGTGCGGTTGCTATCGACCTATTCGCGGAAGTGGAAGACCGAGGGCACCGCTAATCCGCATGCGCTCAGTCCACGCTTGATGGACTTCTATGAACGTTACGAGGTCAACGGCGAGCCGCGGTTTTGGAGCCGAATCTGGAACTTTGTACCGCGCAACGGCAGCGACTACACATGGTATGTCACTGCCCATCCAGCCGGCCGTATTGCGGACGACCCGCTTTGCGAAGTCGGCTGCCCTTATGCTGTGCGCGGTTTCGATTACGACTACGTTGGCATCCTGTGGTTGAACGATTTCACTTGGCAGGGGGATGGGTGGCGCGTCCATCCGGACGCCGTTGAGGAGAGTGGGATTAGAGACCTTGTTGCTGCAGCTCGAAGGGAACGAAGAAGTAATCAAACGGGCCCATCGACATCGGAGCTCCTAGATCGCGTAACACAGACTTACCGTATCCTCTTCACACGAGCGCTGAAAGGGGTCTACGTCTGGGTTCCCGATGCCGACACACACGCGCACCTCATGTCGTCACTTGGCTAAGCAAGTATGCTGTCACGTGCTTCCACGTGATGAGTAGAGATCGCCATCCGGTGCTCTCGGAGCGGCACAGTGTCGTCCAGGCACGTTCCTTCGCGGAGCTGCTGGAACAGGCAGTGCGGAAGTACCAGAACCGGGCGGTCGAGACAGCCCAGGTGATCGAGGAGCTGATCGCGCTCGCCAAAGAGATGCGGGACGCCGGTGCGCGAGGCGAGGCGCTGGAACTGTCGGAAGATGAGTTGGCCTTCTACGACGCGCTGGAGACCAATGACAGCGCGGTCAAGGTGCTCGGCGAGCCGACGTTGAAGGCCATCGCCCGCGAACTGGTGGCGACCGTCAAGAAGAACGTCACCATCGACTGGACGATCCGTGAGAACGTTCGCGCGCAATTGCGAGTCGTGGTTAAGCGCATCCTGCGCAAGTACGGGTATCCGCCAGACAAGCAGGAGAAGGCCACGCAAACCGTGCTTGAACAGGCCGAAGTCCTCTCTCAGGAGTGGGCGGTGGCTGAGGGTGAAGTGGACGTTCCTCAGATGCACTTGGCTTTCGGAGTGGAAAATGACAGCAGATGAATACGTAGAGGCAATCCTTGCGAACTATTAGGAAATTTCCGCGGGGGATGGTTTAGGGGAGGGGGGCGGGGAGGTCGGAGCGGCCCATGAGATAGAGGTCGAGGCTGCGGGCGGCGCTGCGGCCCTCGGCGATGGCCCACACGATCAGCGACTGGCCCCGCTGCATGTCGCCTGCGGTGAAGACCCCGGGAACGCTGGTCATCCAGTTTCCATCCCGCCAGACATTGCCGCGCTCGGTGAGCTTCATGCCGAGCTGGCTGAGCATCCCGTTCCGCTCCGGGCCCAGGAATCCCATCGCGAGGAGGACCAAGTCCACCTGCATCTCGAGCTCGGTGCCGGGGACTGGCTTGAAGTCGAGCCTGCCGCCGTCCCGCACCATCTCGACCCGGTGGGCGTGGAGCTTGTGGACGTGGCCGTTCGTGCCGGAGAATCGAGTCGTGGAGATCGACCACTCCCGGATGCCTCCTTCGTCGTGCGCCGCGGAGGTGCGGAGAATGATCGGCCATTGCGGCCACGGGTTGTCGGTCGCCCGCGTGTCGGGGGGACGGGGAAGCAACTCGAACTGATGGACGGAGAGCGCTCCCTGGCGGTGGACGGTGCCCAGGCAGTCGGCGCCGGTGTCGCCCCCGCCGATGATGACGACCCGCTTGCCTTTGGCGGTGATGAACTCCTCGTCAGGGATCAGGTCGCCCTCGCAGCGCTTGTTCTGCAGCGTCAGGTATTCCATCGCGAAGTGAATCCCGCCTAGCTCGCGCCCCGGGATCTTGAGGTCTCGCGGCGCCGTCGCGCCTCCGGCAAGCAGGATGGCGTCAAACTCCCGCCGGAGCTCCTCCACAGGCACGTTCACCCCGATATGCGCGTTGGTCCGAAAGGCGATCTCCTCCTTCTCCATGAGCTCCAGGCGCCGGTCGAGGACCCGCTTTTCCATCTTGAACTCGGGAATCCCGTAGCGGAGCAGGCCGCCGATCCGGTCATCCCGCTCGAAGACCGTGACCCAGTGGCCGGCGCGGTTGAGCTGCTGGGCGGCCGCCAGACCGGCCGGGCCGGAACCCACCACCGCGACCTTCCTGCCCGTGCGCACGGCGGGCGGTTCCGGCTTCACCCACCCTTCCTCGAAGGCGTGGTCGATGGTCGCCAGCTCGATGGCCCTGATCGTCACCGGATCGTTGTTGATATCGAGGACGCACGAACCTTCGCACGGGGCGGGGCAGAGCGTTCCGGTGAACTCCGGGAAGTTGTTGGTCGCGTGGAGGCGGTCGATCGCGTCCTGCCACCGGTTACGGTAGATGAGGTCGTTCCAGTCGGGGATGAGGTTGCCGAGGGGGCAGCCCTGGTGACAGAAGGGGATGCCGCAGTCCATACAGCGCGCCGCCTGCTTCTGGAGCTTGTCGGTCGGCCACGGAAGCATTTGCAGCTTCCAGTCCCGGATCCGCTCCTCCCTCGGGCGGTACGGCTGCTTGTCGCGCTTGAACTCGACGAAGCCCGTGGGCTTACCCATGGGCACCCACCATCACCGCCTGCTCCCAGGGGATCCCTTCCTCCTGGGCGCGCTTCATCGCGTTGATCGCCCGCTTGTAGTCGCGTGGCGTCACCTTCACGAACTTCGATTCCATCGTCTCCCAGGTCCTGAGAATGCGCTCCGCTACCGCGCTTCCGGTGTGGCGGACGTGGCGACGAAGCAGCCCCTTGACCTGCTCGATATCCTCGTCGATGATCAGCGGCTCGAGGTCTACCATGCCGAGATTGCATCGACGCTTGAAGTCGCCGGCTTCGTCCAGGACGTAGGCAATGCCGCCGGACATCCCGGCGGCGAAGTTTCGCCCGGTGGAACCGATGACGACCACGCGCCCGCCGGTCATATATTCGCAGCCGTGGTCGCCGACGCCCTCCACCACGGCGTGGGCGCCGCTGTTGCGCACGGCGAAGCGCTCCCCGGCCAGGCCGCGGAAGTAGGCCTCGCCGCTGGTGGCGCCGTAGAGGACCACGTTGCCGACGAGGATGTTCTCCTCGGGGACGAACGTCGCGTCGCGGGGCGGGATGACGATGATCTTGCCGCCCGACAGCCCCTTGCCGAGATAGTCGTTCGAGTCGCCTTCCAGGGTGAAGGTGATCCCCTTGGGGATGAAGGCGCCGAAGCTCTGGCCGGCCGATCCCGTGAAGTGGATCCGGATCGTGTCGTCGGGCAGCCCCTCTCCGCCGTAGCGGCTGGTCAGCTCATAGCCCAGGATCGTCCCGACCGTCCGGTGTACGTTCCGGATCGGCAGGCGAAGACTCACCGCCTCGCGCCGATCGAGCGCAGGCATGCAGAGCGGGACGATGGTCGTCCGGTCCAGCGATTTCTCGAGGCCGTGGTCTTGCTCCCGCACCTTGCGCCTCGCAACCTCAGGCCCGACATCCGGGCGATACAGGATCGACGAATAGTCGAGCCCGCGGGCCTTCCAGTGCTCCACCGCCTTCCTCATGTCGAGCCGGTCCACCCGGCCGATCATCTCGTCCATGGTGCGGAACCCGAGCTTGGCCATCAGCTCGCGCACCTCCTGGGCGATGAAGCGGAAGAAGTGTTCGACGAACTCCGCCTTGCCGGCGAACTTCTTTCTGAGTTCGGGGTCCTGGGTCGCGATTCCCACCGGGCAGGTATTCAGGTGGCAGACCCGCATCATGATACAGCCCATCACGACCAGCGGCGCCGTCGAGAACCCATACTCCTCCGCGCCCAGAAGGGCGGCGACGACCACGTCCCGGCCGGTCTTCATCTGGCCGTCGGTCTGGACGGTGATCCGGTCGCGTAGCTTGTTCATCACCAGCACCTGCTGGGTCTCGGCCACGCCCAGTTCCCAGGGGAGGCCGGCATGCTTGATGCTGCTGAGGGGCGACGCGCCGGTGCCGCCGTCATGCCCCGAGATCAAAACCACATCGGAGAACGCTTTGGCCACGCCCGCGGCCACGGTTCCCACCCCGACCTCCGCGACAAGCTTCACATGAATCCGGGCCTTTGGGTTGCTATTCTTCAAGTCATGGATGAGCTGTTTCAGGTCCTCGATTGAGTAAATATCATGGTGCGGCGGAGGCGAGATCAGCCCCACGCCGGGCGTCGAATACCGCACCTTGGCGATCCACGGATAGACCTTCTGGCCGGGAAGCTGGCCGCCTTCGCCCGGCTTGGAGCCCTGGGCCATCTTGATCTGGAGATCGGTGCAATTGATCAGGTATTCGCTGGTGACGCCAAAGCGGCCGGAGGCGACCTGCTTGACGGCGCTGCGGCGCCAGTCGCCGTTGGGGTCTCGCTTGTAGCGCGCGGGGTCCTCGCCGCCTTCGCCGGTGTTGGACCTGGCGCCCATCCGGTTCATCGCGATGGCAAGGGTCTCGTGGGCCTCCTGGCTGATCGAGCCATACGACATGGCGCCGGTGGCGAAGCGCGTGAGGATCGATTCGATCGGTTCGACCTCCTCGATAGGAATCGGCGTCTCGGCGAACTTGAAGTCGAAGAGCCCGCGGATGGTGCACAGGTTCCCGTTCTGCAGGTTGACCAGATCGGCGTACTCCTTGAAGATCTTGTACTGGCCGGTGCTGGTGGCGTGCTGGAGCTTGAAGACGGTCTGGGGGTTGAACAGATGGTATTCCCCGTCGCGCCGCCACTGGTATTCGCCGCCCCATTCGAGGTCGGGTGGTCCGATGGGTCGATCGGGGAAGGCGCGGTGGTGACGCAGGTTTGCCTCCTGGGCGATCACGTCTATCCCGACGCCGCCGATCCGGGAGGCCGTCCAGGTGAAGCACTTGTCCACGAACTCCTTGTTCAGCCCGACCGCCTCGAAGATCTGCGCGCCGCGATAGGACTGAATGGTGGAGATCCCCATCTTGGAGATGACCTTCAGGACCGCCTTGTTCAGGGCCTTGATGTAGTTCTTCATCGCATTCTTGTGGTCGAGCCCGGGAAGCAGTCCCTCGCGGATCATGTCGTCGAGTGTCTCGAAGGCGAGATACGGGTTGATGGCGCCCGCGCCATAGCCGATCAGCAACGCCGCGTGGTGATTCTCCCGCGGCTCCCCGCTCTCGATCACAAGCCCGACGCGCGTCCGGGTCCCCTCACGGACTAGGTGGTGATGAACGCCGGCCGTGGCTAGGAGGGCGGGGATCGGGGCGAGGTTTTTGCACACACCCCGGTCGGAGAGAATGATGAAGGCGTACCCTTCAGAAATGGCTTGGCTGGCCTTGCGGCACAGCTCCTCAAGCGCCCGCTGCAGGCCCACCCCGCCTTCTGCGACGGGGAAGAGCATCGGCAGGGTGATCGACTTGAACCCGGGAAGGTCCACGTAGCGAATCTTCGCCAGCTCCTCATTGTCCAGGATAGGTGTCTTGAGCTTGATCTGCCGGCAGCTCTCGGGCTCGGGTTTGAGGAGGTTCCGCTCGGGCCCGATCGTGGTCGCGATCTGGGTCACCAACTCCTCCCGGATCCCGTCCAGCGGAGGGTTGGTCACCTGGGCGAAGAGCTGCTGAAAATAGTCGTAGAGAAGGCGGGGACGATTGGAAAGCACCGCAAGCGCCGCGTCGGTCCCCATGGAGCCCACCGGCTCCTGGCCATCCTTCGCCATCGGCGCCATCAGGAGGCGTAGGTCTTCGTGGGTGTAGCCGAAGATCTGTTGCCGCTGAAGCACCGACTCGTGGTCCGGCTCGTGGACGTGCGGGGGCGCCGGCAACTCCTCCAGCGGGACCAGGTTCTGTCGCAGCCACTCCTGGTACGGGTGCTCCGTGGCAAACGCGTGCTTCAGCTCGGCGTCGTCGATGATCCGGCCCTGGGCCGTGTCCACCAGGAAGATCCGCCCGGGGTGCAGGCGCTCTTTGATTAGGACGTTTTCCGGCGGGATGTCCAACACCCCCACCTCGGAGGCCATGACGACTAGCCCGTCCTTGGTCACGTAATACCGGGAGGGGCGCAGCCCGTTTCGATCCAGGACCGCGCCGATCACGGTCCCGTCGGTGAAGGCGATGGAGGCCGGCCCGTCCCACGGCTCCATCAGACAGCCATGGTATTCGTAGAAGGCTTTGCGTTCCTCACTCATCGACTCGTGGCCGCTCCACGCCTCCGGGATCATCATCAGCACGGCGTGGGGGAGCGGGCGGCCGGTCATGACCAGGAACTCCAACACGTTATCGAAGATGGCAGAGTCGCTCCCGCCCTCCAGGACGATGGGGAAGATCTTCTTGAGGTCGGGCAGGAGATCGGACTCGCACAGCGCCTCGCGGGCGTGCATCCAGTTGATGTTGCCGCGGAGCGTGTTGATCTCCCCGTTGTGGGCGATGTAGCGGTAGGGGTGGGCGAGCGGCCAGGACGGGAATGTATTGGTCGAGAAGCGCTGATGCACCAGCGAAAGCGCCGACTCAATGGCCGGGTCCACGATGTCCGGGAACATCGTCTCGATCTGGTCCGCCGACAGCATCCCCTTGTAGATGAGCGTGTTCGAGGAGAGGCTCGGCAGGTGGAACGGCTTTCCGTTCTGCTCTGGTGACGCAAAGACAGCGTGCTCCACCCGTTTGCGGATGACATAGAGCTTCCGCTCGAAGGCCCGGTCATCCGCGATGGATCGGTTGCGCCCGATGAAGATCTGCTTGATGAGCGGCTCGGCCGCCTTGGCGGAGGGACCGATCGGCGAATCGTCCGTCGGAACATCCCGCCAGCCGAGAAGCGTCTGTTCCTCCTCGCGGATGATCCGCTCAAAGATCGCCTGGCACCGGGCGGCCTGGGTCGGATCGGTGGGCAGGAAGACCAGCCCTGCGCCATAGTGCTTCGGGGCGGGCAGGGTGATGCCGATCTTGGCGCATTCGCGGGTGAGGAAACGGTGGGGCATCTGGATAGTAATGCCGGCCCCATCCCCGGTGTTGGGCTCGCAGCCGCAGGCCCCCCGGTGAAGCAGGTTCTTCAGCACCGTCAGCGACTGCTTCACGATGTCGTGGGACTTGCGCCCCTTGATATCGACGACGAAGCCGACGCCGCACGCGTCGTGCTCGTGGGCCGGGTCGTAGAGGCCCTGGCGCGGCGGAAGGCCAGCGGGGCTCAGCGCTCCGCGGTCTAACTGGTCACTCACGAAATCCTCCTGTAGCCGTTGTGAAGAGTGGAGCAATACGTACCCCCCTCACCTTCATCCTCTCCCCCCATTTGGGGGGCGAGGAAATTTAAGGCTGAACCCTTTCCCTCGATGGGAGAGGGTGCGGGTGAGGGTGTCAAGCCCGTTCGTGAATAATCCGGGCGGGCCTTCTTGGTGTTCCGGCCAGTATACATATTGTCAATGAATAAGTCACTCAAAAAGTAAAAATACTTTGCATCAGTTGTACTAATAGTGTATTTTAGTTATATGAACCTCGATACGCTTCAACTCTACTGTGATGTTGTCCGGTTGCGGAGCTTCTCTCGGGGGGCTTCCGTCCATGAGGTGTCGCAGTCCGCGGCGAGCCAAGCGATTCAGCAACTCGAGTCCGAGCTTGACGTTCCCCTGCTGGATAGAACCAGGCGCCCATTCAAGGTCACCCCGGAAGGGCGGATCTTCTATGAGGCATGCCGGGAGCTCCTTGATCGGTATGAGCAAGCCAAAGCGCGGATCTCCTCTGCTCGTACCCGGTTGGACGGGACGGTCCGTGTCGCCGCCATCTACTCGGTCGGGCTCCACGATGTGAGCCGTCATCTCCAACCGTTCATGTCGGCCCACCCTCAGGCGAAGGTGCTGCTCGAATGCCTCCACCCTCATAAGGTGGTGGATGCGGTCATCAACGACGAGGCGGACATTGGGATCTTATCCTACCCCCCGGCGCTGCGCGGGCTCACCGTGATCCCCTGGCGATCGGAGAAAATGGTGCTCGTCTGCCACCCCGGCCACCGCCTCGCCAAGCGTCGAGTCGTCATGCCCGCGGACCTGGAAGGGGAGAAGTTCATCGCGTTCGACGCTGACCTTGGGATCCGCAAGGCCATTGAACGGAGCCTGAAGCAGCGAAACGTCAAGGTCAACGCGGTGATGGAGTTCGACAACATCGAAACGATCAAGCAGGCCATCGCCATCGACGCCGGAGTGAGCATCCTCCCGCAACCCACCGTTCTGAAGGAGGTCGGCATCGGCAGTCTGGCCGCCGTCCCGCTGGGGATCCCCGACCTCGTGCGCCCCGTGGGGATCATTTACCGCAAGCAGAAGCAGCTCTCGCCGACAGTCGCCAGCTTCATCGACTCCCTCCGCAAGGCCGAGGGCCACAACGCCGACTAACCTTCGGTAGCTCCTCTTGGTCCGGCTGACAAGCGCGAAAACGCACGCGTACGGTCATCGCGAGCCGCAGGGGAAGGAATGTCTCTGAACACGGATGGCGATCGCAGTATTGTAGGGGCGCTGCTTGCTGCGCCCCTTAGGGTAGGCGAAGCCGCCAGGACCGACATGTCTTGGCTTAAAAGAACAGCAGGAGGATGGCCGCACTGACCCCGGTGGAGCCAAGATCATTTTGCGGTGAGATGGAGCTCCTTGCGTATTCCCTCTGCGAGCCACACACGGATCAATGTTTGGTACGGAATTGATTTCATGGTGGCGATCTTTCGGAGTGCCTGGATCTGAGCCGGGTCAAGTTTTATTGATATGTTCTGCAGACGGCGGGTCCTACCACCTCTCAAGATTTGCCGGCGTAATTCCTCCTCCAGAGCGAACTCTACACGCCGTTCTTCAAGTTCGCCGAGCACGCCTTGGCGATCATAGTATTCCGCAAGGTTTTCTCTGACCTTTCCGGAACGCGTTCCCATGTCGTCAACCTTTCCGATGGCGCTGGTAGTACCGCCGCTCAGCGACACCCATGTCCCATCCAGTGATTATCCGCGCGAACCCCTGAGCCTTCTTTTCGAAGACAATCACGAGGAGTCGCCCCGCTCGTGTCCGGCCGAAAGCGACATAATGACCCCGCCTTGTCTTTCGGAACAGCGGCGCGAATGCAAAGACCTCCTCGGCCTCCTCTGGCTCGATACCGTGGCCAAGAGCAAGATGCAAGATATTTCCATCATCCCACTCGAAACCAGAAATGCGCATTCAGGGACTCATTTGGGTAATACAATACATTACGCATAGCCGTGCGTCAAGCTATCCTAAAGGTAGTTGCGGAGGGACATCGCCAATTCACCGCTTCCCGATCACCTTAAGCGGTTTGGGCTCGTGCGGGAAGCTGAGGATGTCGGTCGTGTTACACTGATGGTCGGCGACCACGAAGTGCCAGTCGCGCGGGTTGATCGGCCCCTTCGACGTGTCCGCTTCGAGCTGGTAGATCCCATTCGGAAAATTGGCCTTGAGATCCGTGATCCGCTTCGGTGGGTCCATGGCGTAGGCGCGCTTGGTCGCCGCATTGAAGGCCAGGACCTGTGGCCCGAGGTCGCCGTTCGGATCGGCGACATCCACCTTCACAAGAGTCACCTTTCCCTGCCGCGCCTCCCAAGGGGAGAATCCTGCCTTCTTGATCACCGGCGTGTTGCCTCGTATCGGCTCTGGATCAAGCGTCACCTTGACCTCCAGCGTCTTCCCGGTCTCCACCTTCACCGCCTCGGGTGAATAGATGTACCCGCTTGAGTAGACGTGCAGGCCGTATTGGCCACCCTCCGGAAGCTCGATCCTGAAGCGGCCATCGGCGCCCACCAGCGCGCCACGTTCCCATTTGTTGTTATGGATCTCTCCCTTCTCAAGCAGTGCGAGGCCAGGCAGCGGTTTGCCGGCTTCATTCTTAACGGTACCCATGATGACCGTCGCGGCGGTTACATCAGGTGGAACCGCGAGTGCCACCATCAAGGACGCGAGACCGGCGAAGAAGATAACCCGGATCATGATCCCCCCTTTCCTTCCGTTGAGGCTTGATATGTGTGGTGACCGATAGGGTGACCAGCCGCCTGCGACATCAGGTACGCCATGATATCCGCCGTGGCCTGCCCGTCCCACGCCAGCGGCGACTGAAGCGGTCGGTGACCCTCGAGGAACAGTTCGAGCGACATGGGACGCCCGCCCTCGGCGCGGGGGAAGGCTGTTGCAGGCGGCGCCAGATCGAACGGCTTGTGGCAATGCCCGCACCGGCCGGCGTAAACTTGTTTCCCGCGAAGGACGCTTCCCGCGAGTGCCTGCATCCGGGCCGCGAAGACCGGCTGGCCGGCGCTGATGCCGGGCGAGATCGGGACGCCCGCCGCCTGTGCGGTCAAGAACGCTGTGATTGCAGTCGCCGCGGGAAGCGGGTCTGCAAGCCGGTAGTGGCGCTGCACGGCCTCGGCGTTCGCTTGGAGCAATGTCATGACGCGGGCGTGCGGCGGTGGCAGCGGCTTGAACTTTGGGAAGCTGGCGGCCCACCCGCGCGTCATGGCAGGGTCACGGTGACAGGTGGCGCACGCGACCGGGTTGCCGGCGTGGGGCGACTGCGTCCACAGCCGTTCGCCCTCCGCCACAAGCGCTTGTAATCCAGTTTGCGCTGCCGCTTGCCTCAAGCACGTCGGCCCTGGCCAGACGTGGCACGCCACGGCCAAACCGATCAGCAACGGCGGGATGCGACGGCTCACGCCTGGCTCCTCAAGGTAAGATCCTAGGTGTCATTGCGAGCCCCTTAGAGGGGCGAAGCAATCCTTACTACTCTGGTTCATAAGTATGGCGACGCATCCTTCGAGACGGCGCGAAAACACCGCGCCTCCTCAGGATGACCGGAGGGCGGAATGCCGTTCGGCCTGATCCTTCGACGTGCTCCGGCTGCGCACTGAGCCTGTCGAAGTGACAGGTCCGCTTCGGCAAAGCTCAGCGCAGGCTTCGAGACGGCGCACAGAGCAGCGCCTCCTCAGGACGACCGGCGAGGGTCGTCGGCCGTTGGCCCTGAGGAGGCCCGCCGGGCCGTCTCGAAGGGTCCATTCAAAGGCTCATCATCACCTGAAGCCCAAGATTAATTAGGTTGATAGCTCTCTCTTGTGGCGCTGTCAAGACGAAAGTCGCAGAACCCGAGTGCTCTGCACGTGATCTGGGGATATCCTGCTGTCCAGCCGCCGGCTGAAGCGGGACATGCTGTAGGCGCAGATCCAGTAGACCACGGCGAGAAAGAGGTACATCTCGAAGGGGCGGATCTCCCGCTGGCTGACGATCTGGGCCGCCTTGGTCAGCTCCATCATGCCGATGATCGAGGCCAGAGAGGTGTCCTTGAAAATGACGATGAACTGCGTGACCAGCGAGGGAATCATGTTCCGAATGGCCTGGGGGAGGATGACGTGAAGCATCATCTCTCCATAGGTCAAGCCGCTCGCCAGGGCCGCGTCAACCTGGCCGCGGGGGACGGATTGCACGCCGGCGCGGACGATCTCCCCGAGGTAGGCCGCCTCGAAGACCACGAAGGCGGCGAGGGCCACGCTGTAGTCCGGGAGCCGCTGCCCGGTGATCTGTGGGATGAGAAACCAGAACCAGAAGATCACCATCACCAGCGGAACACCCCGGAAGATCTCCACGTAGAGCACTGCCGGATAGGAGATCCAGCGCCGGTGGGTCAGGCGGCACAGTCCGATGACGACGCCCAGGATGGACCCCAGCACCATGGCGGGAATCGCCAGGCGGAGCGTCCCTCCGCCGAAGCTCCCGATCCCAAAGAGTCCCTGGAGCAGCAGGAACTTCCAGTTGCCGGCGATGATCCCCCAGTCGAAGCTCACGACTCGGATCTCACGCCGCGGGCGATGAGTCCCGGGATGCGGAGGGCTCGCTCCACCTGGGCCATGACGGACGCGATGGTGAGACACAGGACGAGGTAGATGAGGGTGCCTGCGGTCAGCGCCTCGAAGGCTCTGGCGGTGTAGGTCTCGACCTGGCGGGTCATGAATGTCAGTTCGGCCACACCGATCGTGAGAGCCAGCGAAGAGTTTTTGAGGAGGTTCAACGACTCGTTGGTCGCGGGCGGGATGATCAGGCGTAAGGCGATCGGGATGAGAATAAGGCGATAGGCCTGTCCCACCGAGAGGCCGGTGGCGACGGAGGCCTCGAACAGAGTCTTGGGGACGGACTGGATCCCCGCCCGGATCACCTCGGACATCCGGGCCCCGTGATAGACGCTCAGAGCCACCACGGCCGACCAGAACTCCGGGCCGTGAAGGTTCAGCCAGTCCTGACCCGCGCGAGGGAGAACTTGCGGCGCGCCGAAATACCAGAAGAACAGCCAGACCAACAGCGGGACGTTCCGGAAGAACTCGACGTAGCAGGTGGCTAGCGCCCGCAGTGGCCGAAACGGCGCGGTCCGGAGCGCGCCCGAGAGAACCCCGAGCCCGCAGGCGAAGATCCAGCTCAGGGCCGAGAGACGGATCGTCGTCCAGATCCCCTCAAGGAGCCAGCGCCCGTTCTCCCCCGTCCAGAGGATGTTCCACTGCAAGTCGTAGGTCATGTTCAGGAATAGAGGAGGGCCGTTCAGGCTGAGCCTGTCGAAGCCTCCCCTTCGAGTTATTTGGGAACCACCTGCATCATCAGGAATGACCTGATGCGGTCAGTCAAAGGGTAGGGGACCTCACCCTTGGGACCGAACCACTTGTCGTAGAGCCTGAAGTATTCGCCCCCTTCGATCGCCTGTATCAAGCTTTTGTTCACAACTGCGCGGAAGTCGGCGTCGTTCTTCCGCATCGCCATTGCGTACGGCTCATAACTGTAGAAGTCGCCCACGATCGTCCAGTCCTTCGGGTTCGGCGCCTTCGCCTTCACACCCGCGAGCTGGATGCCATCGTTGGTGTAGGCGTCGATCCGCCCCTGGCCCAAAGCCGTGAAGGCGGCCGGCTGGTCCGGGAAGACAACGAGCTTGGCCTGCGGGGCTCGCTCGCGGACGATCCGCTCGTTCGTTGCACCCTGCTGTGCACCGATGCGCTTGCCGGCGATGTCATGGATGCCGCGGATCGAGCTGCTCTCCCTCACCAGGAACTGGGCTCCGGTCACGAAGAATGTCAGGCTGAAATCGACGCTCTCCCGCCGCGCACGCGTGTCGGTCATGGTCTCCGCGATCAGATCCACCGCCCCGCTCAACAGTAAGGGGATTCGTGTGGCCGGCGTGCTCTCCTTCAGCTCAAACTTGATCGACTTCTTCAGTCTCTTCTCGAGATTCTTGTGGACCAACCTCGCCAGATCAATCGAGAATCCGACCCACTCATTCTGTTTGTTGATGTAGCCGAAGGGGGGAGACGCGGTCCTCGTCCCGACCGTGAAGACTCCGACCCGGTTGATCTTCTCCAGCGTGGTCTGGGCCGCCGCACCCGTCGCCACGAGTCCAACGACCACCGAGGCGAGCAGCACCGCGCGCCATGCCTGTGGCATCTTCCTCCTCGTGTTCATTCTCCGAGAGTATGTTGATTAGTAAAGGTCTTGTTAATGAGGTTCACCGTGACGCTATCGAAGGGTGAGGGCCTTGGATCATTCCGTTCGTGGTTCGACAGGCTCACCACGAACGGAACCACCATGCCTTCGCTTCTGCTCCGTTCGCCCTGAGCGTGTCGAAGGGCAAGCCTGGGATTCTGAGAAGTCGGTCAATGCACCAGGATCTTATTTAAGAAGCTTCGCGTCCGCTCTTCCTTGGGGTTGGCAAAGAACTCCTCCGGCCCGCCCTCCTCGACGATCCGCCCCTCGTCCATGAAGATGATCCGGTGGGCCACCTTCTTGGCGAACCCCATCTCGTGGGTTACCACGATCATCGTCATCCCTTCCTTGGCCAGCTCGACCATGACGTCCAGGACCTCGCTGATCATCTCCGGATCGAGGGCCGAGGTCGGCTCATCGAAGAGCATGATCTTCGGCTGCATGGCCAGGGCCCGTGCGATCGCCACACGCTGCTGCTGGCCCCCGGAGAGCTGGGCTGGATAGTGGTCGGCCTTTTCGGGGATGCCGACCTTGGCAAGCAGCTTTCGCGCGATCCGCTCCGCCTCCTCCCGGGACAGCTTGCGGACCTTGACCGGGGCAAGGGTGATGTTCTGGAGGGCGGTCATGTGCGGGTACAGATTGAACTGCTGGAAGACCATCCCGATTTCAGCCCGGAGCGCGGTGAGGTCTGTGGTAGGGTTGCTCAGCGACCTTCCGTCCACGATGATCTCGCCTTGGCCAATCGGCTCGAGCTTGTTGATGCAGCGGATGAGCGTGCTCTTCCCCGACCCGCTCGGCCCGCAGACGACGACTACCTCGCCCGCCCGGACCTTCAGATCCACATCCCTCAGGACATGCGTTGCCCCAAACCATTTATTGACCTGTCGGAAAGTAATCATAACGATATCTTGATAGCCTTGTTTAGTCGGGCCGTCAACAACGAAGTCGAGGAGGCCGGCTCCGGGGAACCCCTTGGGTGCGAAAGGAACATCCGGTGGGAATCGAACCTGCTCTGCCACTAGCAACGAACACTCAGCGGGTTGTTGCGCCTGGAATAAGCTGTTGACAAAATAGCCTAACATTAATGTATACTAATTTGTAAACAGATAGGAGGACCATGACAATGGCGAGCTTGACCGTGAGGATTGGCGAAGAATCTCACAAGGCCCTTCGAGAGATCGCAGCGCGTAGCGGAAAGTCGATGCAAGCAGTCCTTGCGAAGGCGATAGAGGAGTACCGCCGAAAAAGCTTCTTAGAGCATGCCAACGCGGCGTTTGCAGACCTTCGTAAAGATACCAAGGCATGGCATCGAGAACAGGAAGAACGGGCGGCATGGGATGTGACCCTTGGCGACGGACAGGAGAAAGATTGACATGCCAGAGCCAAGTCGTGGTGAAGTCTGGCTAGTTGATCTCAGCCCCACCAAAGGACACGAACAGTCTGGAAAAAGGCCTGGCTTGGTCGTTTCCGTAGACCTGTTTAATCACGGCCCGGCAGGTCTAGTGGTCCTGCTCCCTATATCCACAGTTGCCAAGGGTGTTCCCCTCCATGTTCAGGTAAATCCTCCAGAGGGGGGCTTGAAGCAGAGGAGCTTCGTCAAGTGCGAGGATGTCAGGTCGGTCGCCAAGGAACGGTTGTTGCGCCGAGTTGGGGCGGTGTCCCCACATACTATGGATGGCGTCGAAGACCGACTGCGAATCTTGCTCAATCTGTAATACCCTCGCGAAGGATGGCGATGCGGGCCCTATTCCCTAAGGGGCGCTCCGATTCGGTCGTGGCCGCACGGGGCCCGGCGACGGAGGACCGAGGAGGGCCAGGAAGTCCGCAGGGCGGATCACATCCACCTGCCGAATTCGCCCCAGGCTCAGAAGGTCGGCGTCTCCCGTGACCAGATACCGGGCGCGGCCTGTCAGCGCACAGGCCGCCACGGCGAGATCATCCGGATCGCGAACCTGAATGGTAGGCTGCCGCCGGATAATCACGGTCTCGGCAAAAGGAATCAACTCCTCTTCGAGGAGCCCGCGAATCTCCCCCTCGGTCAAGTGGAACTTCGGATAAGCCAGGACGCGGAGGATCTCCTCGAGGAGCGCTCGAGAGAGGAGGAGCTGGAACCAGCCCGTCTGCCACGCCCTGACCAAGCCGCCCGTGGATCCGCCAAACAGGAGTGCCGACAGGATGACGTTCGTGTCGAGGACGGCCCGAATCACCTCCGCTTGCCCCGGGCCCAGCGAATGGCCGCGGTCAGATCGGCGTCCGTCAAACCGAGGCGTCGGATCTTCTCCCGCACTGCCCGGAGCCGCTCACCCGGCGCGCTCACGGCCACGGGTCTCAACACCACCTCTCCCTCCCGCATGGTGACGTCAAAGTACTCGGTTGGTGGCAGGGCATCCACCACTTTCTTGGGGAGCGTGATCTGGTTCTTAGAGGTCTTCTTGGCCAGCATGTTCCTTACCTCCTTGTTGTAAGGATACCTTGCTGAGCGGGGAATGTCAAGGCGCTGGGTGGTGCTGTGAGAGGAGAAGGGAAGGTCGAGGGGGAATGACTACGGGGAGACGCGCTGGCGGGCGTCTCGCAGCATCTCGATGAGGACGGCGCGACACTGCTCGGTCGTGGTGACCTCGCGCGGGAAGGGGATGCGCGCCCCGGAGAGGCGCGGCCCGCTCTTGAGGCGGAGCTTGAACCCGAGGCGGTCTACCGAGATCATCACGGCTTCGTCGGACTCGGTCCCGGCCAGGACCCGAGCGAACGTGATCAAGGCGTCGGCGTGATCGTGGTTCATGTGCTCGATGATGCCTGCGGCCGCATCGGCCAGTGGGTCGTGGCGCGCCGCCAGATACTCGTCGGCAGAGACCCAGTCCATCGCCGCGAAGCCGCCGACAAAATAGATGTCGGCGATCTCTAGCCGGTAGAAGGCGAAGTCTTCAAAATCTACCCAGTAGGCGGCGTTCGAGTGGCGGGCCAAGTAGGCTTGCCGTGCGAGGGCGGCGTCCGCTTGCGTGAGCGGACGGGCCTCACCCATCAGTGTGACGCGCGCGGCCGCGAGCGGATCGCTTGTCCAGCCCGGCTGGGTGACGAGCAGGCTGGCACGTGGGTCGGCCTGGAGGTTCTGGGTGTGCATCGCCATGGTGCTGATGAGGAAGAGCGGACGGCCCCCGGCATCCAGTGAGTACGGCATGACGGAGCCAAAGGGCTGCCCGGGGTGCTTGCGCGAGAGGGTGGAGAGGGTCCCCGTCCGCCCTAGGTAGACGAGCGTGCGGGCGCGCTCGGCGTAGGTGGGCTCGGGGACTGGGGGGGTCTCCGGGACGTCTGTTGGATAGGCGTGGCGGTTCATGGTGTGACGCTGTCGAGGAAGGTGAGAAGGACACGGTTGAATTCCTCGGGCTGCTCCAGGTTGCACAGGTGCGAGGCGGAGCGAATAATGACCAGCTCGGCTGATGGCAGGGCGGCGTGGATCGCTCGGGCCATCGCCACCGGCGTACCAGGGTCCTCCTCGCCCACGATCACCAGCGCCGGGCACCGAACCTCGCCGAGGCGTTCGGCAGTATTGATCCTCGGGATGGCGTGGCAGCACCCGATGTACCCCTTGGGCGGCGTGGTCCGAAGCATTGTCCGCAGTCGGTCCATGACATCTTGGCGCTGCTTTCGGAAGGGCGCGGTGAACCACCGCTGGAGCGTGGGCTCGACCATTGGCTCCATCCCTCTCGCCACCACAGTGAGGATTCGCTCCTCCCAAGCCGTTCGGGCGTCGGACGAATAGTGGCTTGCGGTGTCGCATAGAACCAAGCTTGAGAACATCTGAGGGTGCTTGAGCCCGAAGACCTGGCCGATCATCCCGCCCATTGAGATCCCCACGAAATGCGTCTTGTCGATGCCAAGCCCGGTGAGCAGCCCGTAGAGGTCCTCCGCCATCTGGTCGAGGCTGTAGGGGCCGGATGGGACGCTGGTGCGGCCGTGGCCACGCGTGTCGTATCTGAGCACCCGGTAACACCCGCTGAGCGCTTTGGCCTGCTCGTCCCACATGGAGAGGTTGCAGCCAAGGGCGTGACTCAGCGTCACCACCGGGCCCTCTCCCTCGATCGTGTAGTGAATATCGATGCCGTTGGTGGTGAGCTTCATAGTGCGAACGATCGGTCCGCCTGCGCTTACACCTTGCTGTGGGTGGGTTGCCACTGGGAGGTGCCGTCGGGGAGGGGGATCGGTTTGAAGTCACCGAAAAGGTTGGGGGCTTCCCGCGTCATGATCTCGGCCACCTTCCCGAAGACGATGCGGATCTCCACCTCGGCTCCCGGCTCTGTCCTTGCTTCGATCACCCACCGGAGCGTCCTGGCGTTGGCGGTCCAGATGATGGTCGTCGCGAGGCCGTCCGGCGCGACCCGCCGCATGGCAGAGGTGAGGACCTTCTTCTCGTGAAACGGCCGCCCTTCGATGTCCAGCACCTCTGCAAGCCGCTGCTGAGCTTGCTCGCTTGTCTCCACGACCTCTTCGAAGATCGCGAGTGCCTCTGGATTCTCGCGGATCTCGGGCGGCAGCCACATCCCGATCTCGGTCAGGCGCACAAAGCGAAGGCTCTCCTGGCTGATCGCCGTCCCGGCGCGATGTCTCACGAGTTCGTGAGTAAGAATTCGGCTGACGTTGAAGAAGGCAAAGGTCCAGTTGGCGTGCTCGATGACGCTACCATGTTTCACCTTCAGGATGTTCTCCAGGTAGGTCTTGCTTCCCTCCCGGATCTTGGTGACATTGGGATTGAGGCCCGGCTCGAAGGAGCGATAGCACGAACGCCCGGCCACCTCGATCAGTTTCTCTCCTGCTGAGGAGGCATCGGTGGCCCAGCCGCTGGCGCCAACCGCCCGAAGGTAGGCGGCGAGCCCTTCCTCGTTGATCGCGGGCCGGGCAAGCAAAAAGACTTGTGGCTCTACCCGCTTCATACTCTTCTCCTCATGTTCGGTGGCCTCCTGTAGTTACGGTAGCCTATTTTGTGACGCTGGCCCGTCACCGTCAAGGGAAATTCTCGAGCTGTCAGATGGACCACGCTTCTTGCTGATACCCCATTTCCCAGAACATCCACTCGTACCGGCTGGTCACCAAAAAGTGCCGGCGCATCGCGTCGCGCTCGCCTTCCTGGAGGTGCGCTGCGGTCGCGTCGGTGGCGTCGAGGACCGCGCGAACAAGGCTGCCGAACTCTGTGGAGGCGTACGTCCCGATCCAACGCGCATAGAGCGGATCGGGCGAGCCGCCCCGTTCCAGCTCCTTGCCGACCTCCCAGTAGATCCAGTAGCAGGGAAGCAGGGCCGCGATGACCTCGTGGAAGGGGGCCGCGTAGGCGACCGCCAGCAGATAGCTGGTATACGCGAGGTTGGTTGGCGCGAGCGACGTTGAGGCGACCTCCTTGTGGCTGAGACCGAACTCCTTGAAGAAGCTCTCGTGGAGCATCCGCTCGACCTTGAGTGCCCCCGCCGCGTGCTCGTTGAACATGATGATCCAATCCTCCTGCGGCGCCCGCGCCGCCGCGATCGACAGCGCCCGGGCGAATTCGCGCAGGTACAAGGCATCCTGGACCGCGTAGAATTGAAAGCTCTCGCGCGGCAGGGAGCCGTCGGTGAGCCCGGTGAGGAATGGGTGGCGCAGGATGGCGGCGTACGTCGCCTCGATCGACTTCCAGAGCTCAGCAGTGAACCGCATATCGGCCCCTTCCACGGCCATATCAGCTCTTGAGCGCGAGGAGTCGATGGGCATTCTCTGAGAGGACCTTCGCGGCCACGTCCTGAGGGAGCTGCAGGGCGGTGAACTCCCGGAGGAGGTCAGCGGGCGAGAACATCGGCACGTCGCTGCCGAAGAGGAACTGACTGGAGAGTCGCCCCTTCATGTCGCGCAGCACCTCTTGCGGCAGGTAGCGGTAGCGCCAGCCGGAGATATCGAGGAAGACGTTGGTCTTGTGGAGCGCCATGGCGAGGGCCTCAAGGTGCCACGGCCAGCCGATGTGGGCGAGCACGATCGGCATCTCTGGGAAGGCGGCGGCGGCCCGGTCGAGCAGGATCGGCCGGGCGAGGTCGATGCGAAGCCCCAGCCCTCCCGGACATCCTGCACCGAGGCCGCTCGTCCCCGCGTGGGTGATCACCGCGAGGCTTGCCTCGGCGGCGGCCTCAAAGAGCCGCATTGCCCCGTCGCTCGAGGGGTCAAAGCCCTGTATGGTCGGGTGGAGCTTCAGGCCGAGCAGGCCGAGGTCCGGGAGGCGCCGCACTCGCTCGACCGCGTCGGGCCTGTGGGGATCGACGGAGCCGAAGCCGACGAAGCGGTCCGGGAATCGCTTGACGACGCCGGCGACGAGCTCGTTGGAGAGGGGAGGACGCCCGGTGGAGGTCTCGGCGTCCCAGGCGAGGAGGACGCCGACCATGTCGAGCTTCTCGTACTCGGCTGCGACGTCTTCCACGGGGCGGGCCGTCGCCCGCCTGCGGAAGTATCGCTCGGCCGATTCGAGATACGGCCCGAGGGCGCCCTCAAGCCACTCCGGCACGGGCAGATGGACGTGGAAGTCAATCGTGGTCATCGGTGCCGCAACGTGAAGAGCGGGTCGGTGTGCCGCCCGCGATCATGGGCCGAGAGAGGTCACCAGGTAGTTATGGTCCAGTCCTCCTCGTGGTGGCTATTTCACGCGCTTTTTCAAGGCGCTCGTCAGGCGCTGCAACGCTGGCGAGCTATCGTGCGGGTCCAGGTGTACATCCAGAATGCAAAAACCTTCCGTGTGCCCGCGTGAAACCCGGAGCGCCTCGTCAAGTTGCTCTTCAGTCTCGATATCAAAGCCTCTGCCGGCGCCGAGGACCTCCGGGACGCGGTGGTACCTCCAGGGGTGCACATCATTGAAGGGGCCGTCCAGCATGGGCCGCTCCGTCCCGTACCCACCGTTATTGAGAACAACCACGATCGGGCTCAGGTGGTATCGGGCGATGGTGGACAGCTCCATACCTGTCATCTGGAAGGCGCCATCCCCAACCAGCACCAACGGACGCAGCTTCGGGTTCGCGAGTTGTACGCCAAGGCTAGCGGGGACCGCATAACCCATGGAAAGATAGTTCGCGGGGGAGAGAAACTCGGTGCCGCCGTGGACGAACAAGTCAGCGCCGCCAAACAGCGCGTCTCCCGGGTCAGCGATAACGACTGTGTCATCGTCCAGGAAGGCGTTCAGCCGCTGGAACAGTCGCTTCACCGTGACCTTCTCTCCCGGGACCGGTGAGAAGGCTTGAGGCGGTTTCGGATGAGGTATCATGCCCGGCTCTCGGCGGGTGATCTTTGCATCGATCAGTCCCTGGATGAAATCCTGCAGGCGCACCTCTTCATAATTGTGGTAGCGGATCGACGCCTTCTCGCTCGTGACGGAGATGGAACGCTCCTGCTCAAGGCGCGCTGTGAAGACTCCGAGCTCGATATCGGTCATGAAGGCGCCGAGCAAGATCAGGCAGTCGCTCGACTCGACATACTCGCGGACCTCTTCCAGGCCCATGCCTCCTTCATAGACGCCCAGATAGCAGGGATGACGCTCCACGATCACCGACTTACTCAGGAGTGTGGATGCGACCGGGATGTTGGTGTTCTCGACGAGTTGAACCAGCGCACCCTGCAGCCCGAACCGATGAAGCTCCACGCCGGCGATGATCACGGGTTTCTGGGCCGCATTGATCATGTCAACCGCTTCTCGGAGCACTTCACGCAAGGTGTCCGGGTTGCTTGTGTCCTCCTTCTGCTGGGAGACGTGAGACGTGTTGGTTGGCGCGGAGACTACGTCGCGGGGGATTTCAATGTAGACCGGGCGTTGAAACCTCAGCATTGTTGCAAGGACGCGATCGATCTCAAGAGGGGCGGTCTCTGGGTCATGTAATACCGTGGAGGCAACTGTGAGCTGCTCGAACACCTTGTACTGCGAGTCAAAGTCACGGGCCTTGTGATGCAGCAGGGGATTCTTTACGCGCTCTTTCATTCCGGGTGCCCCGCTGATGACCACCACAGGGACCCTCTCGGCGAACGCCTGCGCAGTCGAGTTGGCCACCTTCAGACCTCCGACACAGTAGGTGATGCACACGGCTCCAACGCCCTGAATCCGGGCGTACGCATCGGCCGCAAAACCAGCACCCTGTTCATCGCAGGTATTGATGACGTTCAGTGCGCTATGGACGAGCTGGTCGTAGAAGCCGAGCACGTAATCTCCGGGAACACCGAAGACATGACGAACGCCGAGCGCGAGCAAGCGTTGAATGAGGTACTCACCGATGGGCAGGGAGGTTTCCATAAAGGACTCTTCTAGGTGTCGCCCTGTGCGAGGTTCAACCGCATCGCGGTCAGCATTCGGTTGTTCGCGGGTCGGTGGACAAGTTCTCTGTGAGGTCCATCGTTGTGGTTATACTATAGCTGATGACACGTTGGTTGTGAAGCAAGAGCCCTGAGGTCATCGTTCTCGCGAGGGGGCCTGTGAAAAGTCGAAGGCGTTAGTGAGATTTGTGGCGGCGGCGTCGCGTGTGCCCAGGGGCGCCAGGCTCCAACGTGTCTCGATGAACTTCAGGATTGATGTCGTGTCGTATCGCGTGTGATCCACGAACCCCCTCTTGGCATACGGGGAGATGATGATGACCGGAACGCGTGCTCCGGGACCCCAGCGATCGACAACGGGCGGGGGAACGTGGTCCCATCGCCCGCCGTTTTCGTCGTACGCGATGATGATCGCGGAATCCGCCCAGTAGGGACTTGTCTGCACCGCTTTCACCAGCCTCGCGACATGCTCCTGACCCTTTATGACGCTGCCTGCTCCCGGATGCTCGCTGTCAGAGTCCAGCAGGACAATAAACGACACAGCGGGCAGCGTGTTGGTGGTCAGGGCGCGCAGAAAGTCTCGCTCGTCTTTCAGGTGCGCGGCCTTGGCCTTCGTCCCATCGGCGTAATTGGCGAAGTAGACGAATGGTTGGTGGTGGAACGCGAACGTCCGGTCGGGACGCCCGGCGAGCGCATCGTCCCAACCCTGGGCGTACCATGCCCACGAGATGCCTGTTTCGTTCAGGCGGTCGCCGATCGTGGGAAATATTTGCGAGGGCATCAACTGCGCGGGGTCGGTGATCCTGGCCGGGTGCGGCCGGTTGATGGAAAGCGCGGTGTTGACGACGTACCCCTCGGGGGTCACGGCATTATCATCCACGACATTTCCTTGTGCGTCGAAGGTCGCGATCAGGTTCGCCGGGGCATTCGGCCAGACCGGCGTGCAGGCGCAGATCAACCAGAAATGATTCAGGAACGATCCCCCAAAGGCGGCGTGAAAAAAGTTGTCAGCCAGGGTATATTGCAGAGCGAGCTTACCGACCGGCAGTTGCGTGGCATCGTAGTAGCTCATGACCAGCCCACCGGTGGTGCTCCACGCCACGAACCTGTCCATCTTACCGCCATTAATCTGGGCCTGTTGGGTGTAGAAGAGATGCACGGGCACGCCTGTCTTCTGGTCAGGCGGGATGTATGGTGAGAGGTCAAAAGGCTTGACCGGCAAGTCAGGCGGGACTCGCGCGTCAATGGCGTGGGGCTTTTTCGTGTTATCGATAACCGCAGGCAGTGTTGTGTAGGGCTGACCGTCCTTGTCCACCTGGTTGATAGTGGCCCCCGCGTTGGCGATTCCGTTTGCGCCGGGGAATACACCGTAGAGGCCATCGAAGCTCCAGTTTTCTTGGACAATCACGATCACGTGATTGATGTTATCGATGGGGCGCGCCGTCCTTGAGACCGGCGCGCAACTCCCCGTAAGTAGGATGCCTGCAACGGCGGCCGTGCTGAACAGGATCCAACGAGTCAACATCATCTATTCTTCTCTCCAGTCAAGGCGACCCTCCCGCTGCCTATCGACGTCGTGCGATGAACCCATCGAGTTCTTGGATGAAGCCACGTTTCTCCCCAGGGCTGAGAAAGGAGGCCTGGAAGGAATTCCTCGTGAGCCGGTGTATGTCGTCCCGGCTGAGATGCAGTTCCGCCTGCGTGGCCTGAAAGTTCTCCGCAATGTAGCCGCCGAGATACGCCGGGTCGTCCGAGTTCACAGTCACACAGAGTCCCAGGTCGAGCAGTTTCTTGAGGTTGTGTTCGGCCAGGGAACGGAACACCCCCAGCTTGACGTTAGAGAGCGGGCAGACCGTCAAGGGCACCTGCTCGGTGGCCAGTCTCTTTATCAGTCTCGCATCCTCGATGCAGCGGACTCCATGGTCGATCCGTGAGACCTTGAGGAGATCCAGCGCTTGCCAGATATATTCCGGCGGACCCTCTTCACCGGCATGGGCGACCGCGAGGAAACCTTCGTCGCGCGCCCTGTCGAATACGGCGCGGAATATCTCGGGCGGATGGCCTACCTCTGAGGAATCGAGGCCCACTGCGACGATCCAGTCCTTGTACTGCCTTGCCTGTCGAAGGGTCTCCATCGCTGCCTCCGCGCTGAGGTGGCGCAGGAAACAGAGGATGAGCTTTGTAGACACGCCCAGCTTTTGTTGCCCGTCCAACAGAGCGCGCCGGATACCGGTGACCACCGTTCCGAATGCGAGACCGCGGTCAATATGGGTCTGCGGGTCGAAGAAGACCTCGGCGTGACGGACACCTTGCTCTGCTGCGCGCGAGAGATAGGCCCACGTCAGGTCGTAGAAGTCCTGCTCGTGCAGCAGGACACGACAGCCTGCGTAGTAGATGTCGAGAAAGGATTGCAGGTTGCCGAAGACATATGCCTGCCGCACCGCCTCCACAGACGCGTAGGGGAGGGTCACGCTGTTGCGCCGAGCCAGCTCGAACATGAGCTCCGGCTCGAGGGAGCCTTCGACGTGCATGTGGAGTTCCGCCTTCGGGATATCACGCAGATAGGCGTCCATTGTGTCGATTCCTGACGTGGGCAACAGTTGCTTTCTCCCGCCGAGTGGAACCTTTGACGAGCGCTCGGCTGAGCCCTGTCGAAGCCTCAGGCGAGCGAAGGAGAGGTTGAGGGGGGAGCGGGAATCAGTATCCCGAGATGTATGGCAGCTTTCTGGCGACCCGCTCGATCGCCTCGCCTGCCTCTAAGAGGGCACCCGTCGCGTTCCAGGTGCCGGTCACGAGCTGATGGTGGTGGGCATCCGCGAGCCTGGCTGGGATGGTGCGATCACCGAACGTTACCACTCGATGCTCCACGTGGAGCACGATCTCCTGTTCGGGATTGCGGGCGACGGCCTCCATCAACCACGTGACGTCCTCCGGTGCCAGGGTGAGACAGGGCAGGCCGAGGGCGATGCAGTTGCCGATGAAGATCTCCGCAAACGACTCCCCGACCAGCCCTCGGATCCCCCAGCGGCGCAACCCCTCCGGGGCGTGCTCCCGGGAAGAGCCCGAGCCGAAGTTCCGGCCGACGACGAGGATCGAGGCGCCATGGTACCTAGGGTGGTTGAATGGGTGGTCGGATGCTTGACGACGATCGTCCTCGAAGACGTGCCCCTCGAGCCCCTGGAACGTCACGCTCTTCAGGTACCGGGCCGGCATGATCCGATCGGTGTCGATGTCGTGGCCGGGAAGTGGGATGCCGCGACCGACGATCTGCCGCCGAATGTGATCTTGGCTCACCGGAGCCACTCCCGCACGTCGGTGACCTCACCTGCGATGGCCGCCGCAGCCACCATGGTCGGGCTCATGAGGAGCGTCCGGCCTGTGGGGCTTCCCTGGCGCCCCTTGAAGTTCCGGTTGCTGGAGGAGGCGCAGATCTCCCGCCCTGTCAGTTTATCCTCGTTCATCCCGAGACAGAGGGAGCAGCCGGCCTTGCGCCAGTCGAAGCCGGCCGCCTGAAAGATCTCGTGGAGACCCTCAGCCTCGGCCGCCTTGGCCACCGCCTGCGACCCCGGGACCACGAGCGCGCGAAGGCCCCTGGCGACCTTTCGCCCGCGCGCGACCTCGGCAGCGGCCCGCAGGTCGGAGAGGCGCGCGTTGGTGCAGGAGCCGATGAAGGCAACGTCGATGGGGGTCCCTACGATCGGCCGCCCCGGCTCGAACGACATGAAGGCCAACGCCTCGGCCCAGGCGGCCCGGTCCGTCTCCGGCGCCTCGGCCGGATGCGGGATCGGCTCGCCAACGCCCACCGACTGGCCAGGGTTGATCCCCCACGTGACCATCGGCTCGATCGATTCTGCGTTCAGGTGAAACACGTCGTCGAAGGTGGCGTCCGGGTCCGTCGCCATGCTGGTCCACCACGTGACCGCCCGGTCGAAGGCCGCGCCCTGCGGTGCGAAGGGACGGCCCCTCAGGTAGGCGAACGTCGTCGCGTCGGGATTCACGTATCCGACTCGTGCTCCACCCTCGATGCTCATGTTACAGATGGTGAGGCGCTCCTCCATCGACATCGCCTGGATCGCCGACCCCGCGTACTCATACGCGTAGCCCACTCCCCCCTTGACGCCCAGCCAGTGGATGATCGCCAGGATCACATCCTTGGCGTACACGCCCCGGGCAAGACTGCCAACCACCCGGATCTGTCGGAGTTTGGGCCTGTCCATCCCGAGACACTGCGTCGCCAGGACATCCCGCACTTGGCTGGTGCCGATCCCGAAGGCGAGGGCGCCCAGGGCCCCGTGGGTGGACGTGTGGCTGTCGCCGCAGGCGATGGTCATGCCGGGTTGAGTCAGGCCAAGTTCAGGTCCGATGATGTGGACGATCCCCTGCCGGCCGCTGTCCAGATCGAAGAGGGGCACGCCGAACTCCTTACAGTTGCTCACGAGGTGGGCGGTCATCTCCTCAGCCAGGGCGTCACGAAACGGGCGGACCTGAGAGGCGGTGGGGACGATGTGGTCGATCGTGGCGAAGGTCCGTTCCGGAAAGCGCACGCGTAGCCCCATCTCCCGGAGCATCTGGAAGGCCTGTGGGCTCGTCACCTCGTGGATCAGGTGCAGACCGAAGAAGAGTTGTGTCTGCCCCGAGGGGAGGGTGCGAACGGTGTGGGCGTCCCACACCTTATCGAGGAGCGCCTTAGCCATGATAGCAGCGATTATGACACATTGCGGAGCCGCGCGCAACCAGTCCACTGGCGTATCGGAGGCCTTTCTTGAGTGGCGATCGAAGCCGCTCGACCGTGTGGTGATCGAATGATCGCCATAGCTCATCCGCGCAGATTGCAGGGTTTGATTGGTAGGGAGCGGGGTCAGTGAAGCCCGATCGGACCTCAGACGAGGGTTGCGCGCCGGGGCGAGTGGGGTCCGTCAGGCCCCTTCCGGCGTCGCCATTTCCTGATATGGGTCGGGCGGGAGGTTGAGAGCCTCCTTTGGGAAGTGCTCGGCGAAAAAGATGATCACATCGCGGACCGTAACCACCCCCGCTGCCTTCCCGCCGGCATCGATCAGTGGGATGTTGCGGTAATCCCCTTCATACATCAATTTCATCGCCCGCACAACCGAATCATCCACGCTCAGCTTCGCCGGATTGGGTGTCATGAACTGCGCCACCGGCGCTGACCAACTGACCGGTTCGCCAATGATCTTATTGAGCAGGTCGCGCTCGGTGAAGATGCCATTCAGATTCCCGTGGTCGCAGATGAGGGCGCAGCCTCGATGGTTCCTCTTCATCGCCTCAATCGTGTCACGGAGAGTCGTGCTGAGCTCGACGAGGACCGGATGGCGGGGCGTAAGATGGCGAATCTTGACCTGCTTGAGCCTGGTGACAAAGGATATCGGGGCCTCTTCTCGTCCCGGGAGATAGAATTCGAGGGCGCTGGTGTCGAGGATGTAGTTGGCAATCGCCTTTGCTGAGATGATTCTGACCGGTTTCCCATCCCTCACAATCGGGACATGGCGATACCCGCCAACCGACATCATGTTCATGACGACGCGAATCGCGTCCCCCTCCCGGACCGCCTCGGGGTTCGGCGTCATCATCTCTTTCACCTGAATCTTGCGAAGCTCCACTTCAGGTCCGCCAAGCTTATACAGCAGGTCGCGTTCGGTCAGGATGCCGACCAGCTTCTCGCCTTCAACCACGAGCGCCTGCCCGATGCCGCTGGACTTGATTCGGGAGACAGTGTGGGCGACCGAATCAGTGGGTCCCACGATCACAAGTCGATCAAACGGGAATTCGACCTGGCCGATCGTGCCCACCATGATGTGTTGTTGTAGTCCCTCGGTCGGCAATGGCACATCGAGGGTGCGGAGGTCTTGGAGGCACTGCTCGCACTGGTCAAGTCCGGCGAGATTGTCGTGCCCGCAATTTGGGCAGATCATTCTGAGGTCCTCATTTTATTCTGGGCGTGTATGATGGAAGAAGCATCCAAGAGGATCCGCGCCGTTGGTGCCTTCACCCACGAATCGGGTGCCTCCTTACCATCGGGGGAACGCGCACACGTCTACCCGTCCGGGCCGATGACCCACGTCTCGCCGCTGTTGAGGAGCTTCTCTAGGTTGCCCGCGCCCTTGGCCGTGACGGCGGCCGAGACCTGCTCATCGAGCAGGGCGTCGTAGGTCGGCTTGTGAACGGCCCGAAAGACTCCAATCGGAACCGGGAATTCTGGATACTGCATGCGGCCAAGGATGTAGGCGAGGTTCGGCTCGGGCGCAGTCTCGTCGTGTACCAGGAGATCGTCAACCGTTACCCCGTTCTCTCCGATCGTCACGACCTCCGGCTTGACCCCGTACAGACGGATACCCTTGTTCCTGTCCTTGCCGAAGATCAGCGGTTTGCCCTGCTCGAGATTGACGGTGCGATCGTCCCGCACCTCGCGCTCGGAGAAATGCTTGTGCGAGCCATCGTTAAAGATATTGCAGTTCTGATACACCTCAAGGAAAGCGGAGCCCTTATGCCTGGCGAGGCGCTCAACCACGGATGACAGGTGCTTGGGGTCGGTGTCAATCGAGCGCGCGACGAAGGTCGCTTCCGAGGCGAAGACCAAACTCAGCGGGTTGATCGGGTAGTCGATCGCTCCCATGGGAGAGGACTTGGTCTTCTTCCCGAATTCTGAGGTTGGTGAGTATTGACCCTTGGTCAGCCCATAGATGCGGTTGTTGAAGAGGATGATCTTGATGTCGAGGTTGCGCCGGATGGCGTGAATGAAATGATTGCCGCCGATCGAGAGGGCGTCGCCGTCTCCGGTGATGACCCAGACGCTGAGCTCCGGGTTGGCCGTCTTGATTCCTGTGGCAAGCGTCGGCGCCCGCCCGTGGATCCCGTGGAAGCCATACGTATTCATATAATACGGAAACCGACTGGAACATCCGATCCCTGAGACAAAGACAATCTTCTCTTTCGGTATGCCGAGGTCGGGCATGACCTTCTGGACCTGGGCGAGGATGGAATAGTCCCCGCAGCCGGGGCACCAACGGACGTCCTGGTCGGAAACAAAATCCTTCCTCGTCAGCGTCGCTGCAATCTTCCCATTGGTGGTAAGGGTTTGTTCACTCATGGCTCATTCACCCCTATTCGCGTGTTGGTAGCGGTGAGATCCCCGTCAGATGCGCGGGCGGCCCAAGTCGGGTGCTGGCCGTGGCTCACAGGTACTCATTGATCTTTTTGACGATCTCACTGACCTTGAACGGAAGGCCTTTCACCTTCGAAAAACTGATCGCATCAACCAGGAATCTCGCGCGAACGAGGAGCGCGAGTTGGCCAAGATTCAACTCGGGCACGATCACCGTCTCGAATCGGCTGAGCACCTCGCCCAGGTTCCTCGGGAAGGGGTTCAGGTAGCGCAGGTGCGCGCTCGAGACCGAGGTCCCCTTCGCTCGTAGCTGCTCGGTGGCCGTGGTGATCGCGCCGTGGGTCGAGCCCCATCCGAGGACGAGCACCTTTCCCTCGGGCTCGCCGCTCACCTCTAGCAACGGGATATCCTGGGCAATCCGTGCCACCTTCTCGGCCCGCAGGCGCACCATGAAGTCGTGGTTGTCCGGGTCGTAGTTGACATTGCCAGTGATATGTTGCTTTTCCAAGCCGCCGATGCGGTGTTCCAGGCCGGGTGTTCCCGGGATCGCCCAGGGCCGCGCGAGCGTTCGCTCATCCCGAAGGTACGGGTAGAACCCCGCCTTCTCGGTGCGGAATTTCACCTCGATCCTGGGGAGGCTCTCGATCGACGGAATCTCCCATGGTTCCGAGCCATTGCCGAGGTAGCCATCCGAGAGGTACACCACCGGCGTCATGTATTTTATGGCAATCCGGAATGCCTCGATGGCCATGGAGAAGCAATCGGAGGGGGTCGCGGGAGCAACGACCGCGACCGGACATTCGCTGTTGCGCCCGAACATCACCTGCAGCAGGTCCGCCTGCTCAGTCTTCGTCGGCAGGCCCGTTGACGGGCCGCCGCGCTGGACGTCGATGATCACGATCGGAAGCTCGGTCATCACCGCCAGTCCGATGAATTCGGACTTCAGGGCGAGCCCAGGGCCGCTCGTGCCCGTGAGGCCAAGGTTGCCTGCGAATGCCGCGCCCAACGCCGCGCCCACTGCCGCGATCTCATCCTCGGCCTGGAACGTCTTCACGCCGAAGTTCTTATGAGTCGATAGCTCGTGCAGGACGTCGGAAGCGGGAGTGATCGGGTAGCTGCCGTAATAGAGCGGACGCCCCGCGAGCTGGGAGGCCGCGATGAAGCCGATCGCTGTCGCTTCATTGCCCGTGATGTTGCGGTACTTGCCCGGTTTCATGTCTGACTTCACGACGCGGTAGTGGGTCGTGAAGATCTCGGTCGTCTCCGCGTAGTTATAGCCGGCCTTGACCGCTAGTTTGTTCGCCAGTGCCACCTCCGGCATCTTGGAGAACTTCTGGTCGATCCACTTGAGGGTTGGCTCGAGCGGGCGGTCGAAGAGCCAGTACATCAGCCCCAGGGCATAGAAATTCTTGCACCGCTCCATTTGCTTGTGCGGGAGCTTGGCCTCTTCGAGCGCGCCCATCGTTAGCGACGTGATCGGCAGCTTGAAGACGCGATAACCCGACAGTGAACCGTCTTCAAGCGGGTTGGTTTCGTAGGCGGCCTTCCGTAGGTTGCTCTCGACAAACGCGTCGGTATTCACCACCAGAATGCCGCCTGGCTCCAGATCCTTGAGATTCATTTTGAGCGCGGCCGGATTCATGGCCACCAGCACGTTTGGTTCATCGCCGGGGGTGCGGATGTCGTGGCTGCTGAAGTTGAGCTGGTATCCCGATACGCCAGGAAGACTGCCGGCCGGGGCGCGAATCTCGGCCGGGAAATCGGGGAGTGTCGAGATGTCGTTGCCGATAATTGCCGAGGTCGCGGTAAACTGCGTCCCCGTCAACTGCATGCCATCACCGGAATCCCCTGCAAACCGAATTGTGACGGCATCGAGCTCCTCAAGCTGGTGCCGCGGGGTGGCTTGATCCTTAAGCTTGGGTGTGTCCATCGCGCTCCTCGATGACGTTCGAGTTTCTCAATCCTGACTCGCCCTGGTGCCCGCGGTCATCGAGCTTCTTTTCGACCGCGGCCAGCGGGGCTGGGCCCTTCGCGAGGCGGACCCTACCTGGCGATGTCACTCGATAATCCGCGACATGATATGTGCCGGGGAAGACACCGCTCGCCGGCACTGGGGCGACTCTTCGCTCCGATACCCGTTGTTAGAATAGCCCTCCTTCGCCATGCGGTCAAGAGAAACCCGCCGTACACGGACGAAGAAAGGTCGCCGGCGAATACCGCGAAATGTTCGTGACACGAAATCGGTGACGGAAACCTCGGCTGATTTGACCGGTACGTGACTGTATGATATTTTCAAGTGTGTCGAGGAGGCAGTTAGCCGCTTGACGAAGCGTTTCAACCTCCGGTTGCTCGGTCCCAGATCGCGATCAGCGACCGAGACGCCCTGTGTGGCGGATCGGTGGGAAACCACGCAGACAGCGGCGCTTTGCTGTTGACTGTTCCATGGGCGTCTACTATATTACCTGGAATCTTCAAGCGCTCCGCACAGGAACCGGCTTCATGAGCATCTGAGACCCCCGGGGAGTCATGGAGAAGAAGCCCCTCGTTGAATTGGCCATTGACGGCGTGTCGGCCAAGGTGCCAGCCGGGACATCGATCCTGGAGGCTGTTCTCCGGTCCGGCCGCGAGATTCCCCATTTCTGCTACCATCCAAAGCTGGCGGTGGTGGGGAGTTGCCGGATGTGCCAGGTAGAGGTGCAGGGGATGCCGAAACTGGCCATCTCGTGTGCCACCCCGGTTTCGGAAGGGATGGAAGTCTTCACGGCTTCCAACCGGGCGACGAAGGCCCGGAAAGCGGTCCTCGAGTTTCTCTTGCTCAATCACCCGCTTGACTGCCCTGTTTGCGACAAGGGGGGCGAGTGCCCGCTTCAGGACTACACGCTCAAATACGGCCCAGGCGAAAGCCGTTTCGTCGAGGAGAAGATCCATCGGATCAAGCACCAGCCGATCGGCCCGCATGTTATCTTTGATGCGGAGCGATGCATCCTGTGCAGCCGCTGTGTCCGATTTTGTCAGGATGTGGTGGGCACAGCAGAGCTCGGCGTGTTTAGCCGGGCCGACCAATCGGAGATTGGGTTGTCTCCTGGCCGGAGCCTGGACAACAAGTATTCGGGGAACGTCATCGACCTCTGTCCTGTCGGGGCGCTCACCAGCCGGGACTACCGTTTTAAGGCGCGGCCATGGGATCTTGTCAAGCAGGTTCCATCCATCTGCGGTCTGTGTAGTGCCGGATGCAACATCATCGTGGATGTGCGGCACAAGGAGCCGGAGCAGCAAATCCTCCGCATCCGGCCCAGGATCAACGATGACGCCAACGGGCACTGGATATGCGACGAGGGCCGGTTTGGGTTCCACTTCGCTCAGGACGCCGGACGGATGCCGGGACCGCTGGTTCGACGGGACGTCGGGTTCCAGCCGGCGAGCTGGAACGAAGCGATCGACCACGTGGCGGACGCCCTCTCACGGATCCTGCGGGAGAGGGGGCCGGAGTCTATCGGCGTGATCGCTTCGTCGCGGCTCACCAACGAGGAAGCATTGATCCTCAGGCGCTTGTTCGGGGAAAGCCTTGGTGTTCCGAATATTGACCATCGGGTGACGCGACATCAGGAGCCAGGGGGCGATGTTTCTGAAGACCACTTGCTTCGCCGAACGGATAAATATCCCAACTCGGTCGGGATGGGAAACATGGGGATTGTCCCGCAAGCAGGTGGGATGGGGACAAAGGAGATGCTGACCGCAGCCGCCGAGGGTCGGTTGGCCGCGCTCTTCGTGTTCGAGGAAGATCTTGTGGCCGCGCTGTCGGCGGAGTGTGCTGTCTCGGAGGCGCTGAACAATCTGGATTTGCTCGTTGTTCACGATCTCTTTATGACGGGTACGGCGAAACTGGCTCACGTCGTCCTCCCCGCCATGAGCTTCTATGAGAAGGATGGGACCTTCTCGAATTTCAAGGGACGGGTCCAGCGACTGAGACCCGCGCTGGAGCCGTTTGCTCAGACAATCCCGCTTGCCGACATTCTCCGGCGCATTGCACGTCCGCTTGGGCTTGCCGCAACGGAGGGCACTCCCGAAGAGGTCTGGAATGAAGTCGCACAATCGGTACCAGGATATGCCGGAATGACCTACGACAGCATCGGCGATCTGGGAGAGCAGGCACGCGCACAAGGAGACCCCCCATGAGCCTCCTGCAAGGCCGCTTTGACCCCAACATCGTCACCACCTCCCTCGACTGGCTCTTCAACTGGGCCCGCAAGTCCTCCCCCTGGCCGATGACCTTCGGCCTCGCCTGCTGCGCCATCGAGATGATGGCGACCGGGGCCTCCCGCTTCGACCTCGACCGCCTGGGGGCCGGCGTCTTCCGCCCCTGCCCCCGCCAGAGTGACGTCATGATCGTCGCCGGGACCGTCACCGAGAAGATGGCCCCCCGCATCAAGACCCTCTACGACCAGATGCCCGACCCCAAGTGGGTCATCGCCATG
>JACQQF010000018.1 GCA_016207095.1 Candidatus Methylomirabilota bacterium
CATTCTGAGGCCTTCAGCCCTGAGCGGGCCTCAAGGCCTGGCTCCGCGAAGGGGAAGAATCTCAACTCCTGTCGCGCATTGGTTCGCAAGCCTCAAACTGACCCACTACCGAAAAAGTTCTTGACATGATGGTCGGGACCTTTTACTATACTCCTGTCTTCGTACGATGCTTTTGTTGTGCAGGTCGAGAAACCGCGAAAGCTGCTGTATGGAGCTTCCGCGGTTTTTGTTTATCGGGGCACGGCCCCGAGAGTCCAGATGGAAGGGGGGTGAAAGTTTAATGCGTGTCACGGGTACCGTGAAGTGGTTCAACGATGCGAAGGGCTACGGCTTCATCGCGCGAGAGAACGGCGACGACGTGTTCGTGCACTATTCCGCGATTTCAGGATCCGGATTCCGGTCGCTCAGCGAAGGGCAGGCTGTGGAGTTCGACGTCGTGGATGGGCCGAAGGGCAAGCAGGCCGCCAACGTCAGCATGGGCTCAGCGGCGTCGTAAGTCCGCGTCTGTTCTGAACTAGTACGGCCTCCCGGGGAGGTTTCTCCGGGAGGCCGTATCCTTTTTGTGTGGGGCGGGTGGCGCCAACGGGCCCCTAGTGCCGTTCCAACTTGTTGCGGCTAATGGAAGAGAGCTATGCAGCACATACGTCGCTTTCAGCGAAGCTTGACTGATTCGGCGAAAATAGTTGGAACGGCACTAGAAGTTGTCTTCGCGTTGGTTGCGGAATCGGCCGGTGTATCGGGCCTCGCCAATGGTGCGCTGGAAGATGAACTGGCAGATGGGGAGGCCCGGTGCCACCAAGAGCGGCATCGGGCTGAAGTTGCTGAGCTCCAGACACTGCTTGTTGGCGATGCCCGGCTGCATGAAGCTGGCTGAGACGTGGACCAGCAGGCCGAGGCGAGCGAACCGGCTCCTTCCCTCCAGCCAGCCACACAGATGCGGCGCGAGCGTGATCTGCTCCCGCGTGATCCCCAGGACGGTCTCTCCCGGCACGAGCATCAACCCATCAGCCGCGTGGACCTTTTCTGTGACCGTCTCATAGTTCGTCTCCTCGGTCACCCGGATGACCTCCCTGGCCTTGCGGAAGACACGAAACTCCGATCCAAGGTGCAGGTCCACCGATGCCGGTCCGACCGTTGCGGGGTCGTATGGCTCGATCCGAATGTGGCCGGCCGCAATCTCCCTGAAGATCTCATCCCTCGTGAGAATGCTCATTCGCGTCTCTCCTGCGGGAGCAGAGTGGAGCTCCAGCCACTATGGTAACTTTCCATTGTCCTGTCAACTTCTTAGTAGCTCTACAGTATCACCACGTACCATTGTCTGAACCAGTTGGAGTCGCGCCGGCGCCGCCCCCGCCTCTGAGCTGGTGAGATGTGATCGACAACCGGATCAGCGCGCGAAGAGACTCCCGCGCCGCAGGGGTCGGGAGTCCTTCGCACCGCCTCGGCGGGACCAACGAATGAGCAGCCACAGGCAGAGGATGAGCTTCAGCGAATCCAGAGACGTGTAGGCGAGGTGAAGCCTCCCGAAGCGTACCAGGGCCGGTGGTGCCGGGTTGCGGGGGAGGAAGTCGAGGCTCCGGCCAAGCGGGACGATGAGCCAGTTGAGCGCCAGCAGCGCGACGGCGAGCGCGAGGACCACTGCTGCGCCGATCACGCCCGTGCGGTCCAGCGGTCTAAGGCCGAGGGCGCCGGCCAGGATCGCCGCGCCGAGCAGAAGCTGGATGAGTCCCCAGGCTCGAAAATAGAGCCTATTCAGTTCGGCAGAGAGGTAGCGGAGGACGACGCGCGTCTCGTCATGCCCAAGTGGGGCGATGGCGCGTGAAAGCTCGGGGGTTGGCCCCGACAGCAGCCGGTCGATCGTGCGGAAGTTCTGCGTCGCTACCCCTGCGAGGATCAGGGTCCCCGCGATCCATCCTCCCAGCAGGGCGATCAACACCGCTCTCATCATTCCCATCGCTCCCGTGTCCTCTGTGAGAGGTTGAACATCGACGTCATGGTTGAGCTCGAGCACCGCCAGCGTAATAGATGAGGCAGCCTGCGACCACCCCGGCGATGCCTAAGAACTGTGTCGGGCGGGGACACAGCACCATGCTCACCGCGCACAGCAACACGGGAGGCGTGCTCAGGAGCGCAAGGCCGGCGACGCCGCCGGGGATTCGATACGGACGGTGCATGTCCGGTTCGCGGATACGCACGTAGATCAGCGCGGCGAACTCCAGGATCAGGGCGAGGGCGTACAGCCACATGTCGATTTTCAGCAGTGCAACGAAGGGCCCGGTCTCATGCTCGGCCTGCGCCGCCCAGCCGATCAGGAGCGCGCAGCCGATGCTGTTCAGAAGGATCGCCGCTCACGGCGTCCCGTAGCGCGGATGGAGTCTCGCCAGCGGAGCGGGTAACATGCGTCGCATCGCCATGGCATACGGCACGCGCGAGGAGGTGAGCAGCAGCGCGCTGAACAGCCCCATCGCCGAGACCAGCCCGCCCATGGCGAGCCATGCGCCGAGCCCGGCTCCGCCGATCTGCTGGGCCACTTCTGGAAAGTAGCCCGCCTTCCACTTCGACCAGTCCTGGCCGGCGCTCACCCCAACAGCCACCGGTAGCAGATACGCCATCAGCACGATCGCCACGACAGCAACCATGGCCCTCGGATAGGTGCGGTGCGGCTCGTTCACCTCGCCGCCACAACAACCGGCATTGTCCCATCCGCTGTAGTTCCACAGCATCACACTCAACAGGGTGCTCCACATCTCCGGACGGCCGGCGGTGGATTGTTGCAAGAACCAGACCGATGGCTTCAGGTGCGGCACCCCCAGCAGGACCATCGCTGCGAACGGCGCGAGAACGAGCAGCGTGAACAGCACGGAGCTGAACCCGACGATGTGCGCGCCGCGCACGTTCAGGCATGCGACGACCGCAATCATCGTCAGGCAGACGAGCCAGAACTGCACGGAGGTCGTCCCGGGAAACCAGAACCTGAGGTATTCCGCGAACATGACCGGGTAGAGCGCGTTGTCCGCAAAACTACATAGCCAGCTCCACCACCCCTCTTGGAACCCCCAGAATCGGCCGAACGCGCGCTCCACCCAGACCACGTAGCCGCCGTCCTCGGGTATCGCTGTGGTCAATTCAGCGGTCATCAGGGCCATCGGCAGGCTCCACACCCAGGGCACGACGAGAATGGCCAGCAGTGCCCACGCCGGACCGGCCGCGCCTACTGCGTCTTCGAGACCGTACGCGCCACCCGCGACGCAGAAGAACGTAATCCCCACAAGGCTGGTGAAACCCAGCGTGCGCGGAGGACGAACGACCACCGCCCCCTTGTGTTGGGGCAGACTTACGGAGGTCGCCATCGGCTCATCCTACGTGAGGCGTCCGGAGGGGTCAAGTTCAAGTCGCGACGGCACGTGACCGCTCGACCGAGCCGGTGGAAGGCTCGCCGCAGCATCGTTCCGAGCACATCCTCTTGTCAAAGTCTCCCCGAGGCATTACCCTTAAGGGGAAGGCGGTGTACATCCACAGTGGCAATCCAGGTGCAGACCAGGCGAACGCGGAGTCGACATGCAGCATCACGCCCCCCTCGGCGGGGGCACAAGGAGGCACTGGAGGCTATGCGCTATGTAGCTAGTGGTATCACGTTCGGCTTCATCGTAGTCATGACAGGAGCCGCCTGGGCGGGAGGGTCCAACTATGGTATCAGTCCGGGGTCCAGGCCGAATCTCGAGGGCAGGATCTCCGAGTGGGCGGTGCCGACGCCGAAATTTGCGCGGGACCCCGCCCCCGGCCCAGACGGTCAGATCTACGTCGCTGTCATGCGCGGGAACAAGATCGCGCGGTTCGACACCCGCGCGAAGGCGTTCAAGGAGTGGGACCTGCCGGACGGAGCCAGTCCACACGGCCTTCTCGTGGACCGCAATGGCCAGGTCTGGTACACCGGCAACGGCAACGGCACCATCGGCCGTCTTGATCCGGCCACGGGGAAGGTCATCGAGCATAAGGCGCCGTCGGGTGGCGACCCGCACACGCTGGTCATCGACGACCAGGGAGTGATCTGGTTCACCATGCAGGGCGGCAACCGTATCGGACGGCTGGACACGCGGACAGGAAAGATCACCGAGTTCAACACGGCGGGCCGCCCCTACGGGATGGCGCTGGATCAGGCGGGGAATGTCTGGTTCTGTCAGATCGGCGCGGGCAAACTGGGCAAGCTGGACCCGAAGACAGGCAGGATCACTGAGCTGGTGTTGGAGCGCGGTTCGGCGCCACGCCGAATGGCGACGGCGCCCGACGGGTCACTATGGGTGACGCTCTACGGCAAGGGGACCTTGCTCCGCGTGGACCCCGTCGCCGGGAAGGTGGTCAAGGAATATCCGTTGCCGGCGGGCCCAACCGGGGGGCCTTACGCGGTAACTGTCGATGGGGCGGGTATGGTCTGGGCCAACGAGTTCGCCGCCGATACGGTCGTCCGCTTAGACCCCAAGACAGACCAGATACGGGTCTTCACCCTTCCCTCCAAGGATGTCGGCATCCGGAAGATGGTAGTGGATGCCGAGGGTCGGCTCTGGTACATGGGAAGCCACAACGGTCGGCTTGGCGTGATAGAGTAGCAGGGTCATTGATGACATGTCTCCGGCGGGCGCAGCAAGCAGCGCCCCTAGGATTCAGATCCCACCATGGCAGACAATCCAGTGACCCACGCCATTCCCTGAAGAGCCACCTTCATAAGGCAAGTTCATAGTAACGTTGCCGTCTCACGCTACCCCCTCAACCTGATCTTCTTCTCGAGGAGAGAAGGAGGAAGTGGAAGTGCTCAGACACCCCGCATCGATTTTTCTCCTCGCGCCCGCCCGTACTATCGCCTAGAATCCCCCCGATGAAAGTCAGCAGTTCCAGCGTGTCAAAAGCGCACGCAAGGTCAGCCAGAATCGCCCTCGGCGCGCTGTTCGGGGGAGCGGCAGGGATCGCATTTGCTCCGATCTTCGTGCGGCTGAGCGAACTGGGGCCGGGCGCGACGGCCTTCTGGCGCCTCACCCTGGCGTTGCCGGTGCTCTGGCTCTGGATGAGGATCGAGGGGCGTGGGCTGGGCGCGCCGCGGCAGCCATCCTCCTTCACCGATTACCGCCGGCTGATCGTGGCGGGCCTGTTCTTTGCCGCCGACCTTGCCGTCTGGCACTGGTCGATCACTTTCACCTCGGTCGCGAATGCGACGCTACTGGCCAATTTCGCTCCGATCTTCGTCACGCTTGGTGCCTGGTTGTGGTTCGGCCAACGCTTTAGCCTGGCGTTCATTCTCGGGATGGCGACAGCCCTGGCCGGCGCGACGATCCTGATCGGGACAAGCCTCCATCTGAGCCTCCGACATCTCCTCGGCGATGTATTGGGCCTTGTCACCGCAGTCTTCTACGCGGGGTATATCCTGGCGGTCAAGGAGTTGCGGGACGATTTTTCATCCGCAACCATCTTGATGTGGAGTGGTGTCGCCAGTGCGACGGCGCTCCTGCCAATTTCCCTTCTGTCGGGTGAGGGCCTGGTCGCCTTCACCGCCGAGGGATGGGCCGTGCTTCTCGGTCTCGCCCTGATTTCCCAAGTCGGTGGCCAGGGCCTGATCACCTATGCCCTGGCCCACCTGCCCGCCGCGTTCTCGTCGGTAGGCCTGCTGTTGCAGCCTGCGATTGCTGCTTTGCTGGCTTGGATCATCCTCTCCGAGCCGCTTGGACTATGGCAAGCCGTCGGCGGTGCCATTGTGCTAGCCGGAATCGTCCTGGCAAGGCGGGAGAGCCGCTGAAGTCTAAGCACGTTCAGGACATCGGCTGGCCGATGCGCGGCTTCACAGGCAAGGAGGGGTGTGGTAAGGTAGGGCCCGGCACGCGCTGGAGGCGAGATGAGCGAGAACCACGGCACGCATTTGTTTCTGTATCAGGGCCTGGTGCTGAGGCTCGACGACGGGGCTCAAGTCCCCAAGGCCGGCACGCTGCTGCTCGCCCGTCAAGTTCCCGCGCTGGCGCATGGGAGCGTTGTCGATCTCGGGACCGGTTGTGGCCTTCTCGCGCTCCTGGCTGCCAGGAGCGCCCGACGAGTTGTCGCCACCGATGTCGTCGAAGCATGCGTCAGATGCGCCTGGCGCAACGCGCTCTTGAACGGGTTCGAGGTGCAAGTCGATGTGAGGCTGGGCGATCTGTTCGCGCCGGTGGCCGGTGAGACATTCGACCTTGTGCTGACCAACCCGCCTCAGATGCCGACGCCACGGGGTCGGGAGGCGGGAGGAGATGAGGCGGCGGCGGATGATGGGGGGCCCGACGGGTGGGCGATCCTGGACCGGGTGATCCGGGAAGCCCCGGCCCATCTGAAACAGGGAGGCCAACTGGTCTTCACCCTTTTCGACTTCCTCGGGGAACAGAACGCCTTCCGTCGGCTCAAGGAAGCCGGCCTGTCGCCCGTCATTATCGCTCGGGAGAGCCAGCCATTCCCCCGTCTGGCCCGCGAGCGCCTGGACCACATCCGTTTGGTCGATGCCGAGCAAGCCCTTCCAGCAACAGGGACACCGGTCACTTGCGAGCGCCTGGTCATCTCGGGCCGCAAGGCGTAGTTGGGCGAGAGGGAGTGTGTGCCGGACTGCGATCAGGCCAGGGGACCTAGCTAGATGGTTGGAACATCCGCGTTTCGTGCCCTGATCGTCAATGCCGACGATTTCAATCTGACGGCGGGGGTCAGTCGAGGGATCGCCGAGGCGCACCGGGCCGGGATCGTGACCAGCGCGACCGCGATGGTCAACCTCCCGGGCCTCCGTGAGAACCTTGGCCTTATTCAGGACCTCCCCCTGCTCGGCCTCGGCCTCCATCTGAACCTCACGTTCGGGCCGCCGATCTCACCAGCCGAAAAGGTGCGGAGCCTGCTGGGCCCTGACGGTCGCTTCGTCCGGGATCCTGCGCAGCAACTCGAATCTGCTGATCCCGAGGAGATCGCCCGCGAATGGGATGCCCAACTTGAGGTCTTCCTGACGGCCGTGGGACGCCCTCCCACGCACCTTGACACCCATCACGACCTGCATGCACACCTGCCGGCCTCAGAGATCGCCCTCGACTTGGCGCAGCGGCTCCGTGTCCCGCTCCGTCCGGTCACACCAGCCGTTCGCGCCGCCATGGCCGCTGCCGGCCTTCCCAGTCCGGATCGCGTGATCGGCGAGACTGCTGCGGACCCCTACTGGACGGTGACGCGGCTGCTGCAGTGTTTGGACCAACTGGCCGAAGGCGTCACCGAGTTGTGCTGCCATCCTGGCCGCTTCGATGACATGCTGCTAGTGAGCCGCTATAACAGGCAGCGCGAGGCGGAGCTCCAGGCCCTCATGAACCCCACGGTTCAGCAGAGATTGCGGCAACGTGAGATTGCCCTCTTGACCTACGCCGACCTCACCCGCTAACGATACCTGACGAGCGCGATGGCGCAAACCGTGATCCTCAGCCTCGATATGGGAGGCACCACGCTGTCCTATGGTCTCGTCCAGCCGGATGGCCGCGTGCGCTTTCAGCGCGCGGTCGGCACCCATGCGAGAGGGCGTGGGGAGGCGGTAATACAGCAGGTGCTTGAGGTGACCAGAACCCTGCTTGAGGTGGCGAGTAGGCGGCGTCTGCGGGTCTCCGGAATCGGTATCGGCGTGCCGGGCACTGTTGATGTGGCGCGCGGGAGGATCCGGGATAACATCCAGAATGTGCCGGAGCTTGAAGGCGTGGCCCTCGGGCCGCTCTTGCGCCGGCGCTTTGCCCTGCCGGTCCATCTGGATAACGATGTGAACGCGCACACGCTCGGCGAGCTCTACTTCGGGCGGGGACGAGGGGTTCAGAACTTCGCGATGTTGGCTGCAGGGACCGGCGTGGGCGGTGGGATCGTGATCGGGGGAAAGCTGCTGCGAGGCCGTCGGGGATACGGCGGCGAGGCGGGCCACACGACCGTGAACCTTGATGGCCGACCCTGCTTCTGCGGCAGCATCGGCTGCATCAAGACCTATTCATCAGGGCCGGACATCGCCGCGCAGGCCCGTGAACGGCTTCAGACGGCCCAACCGGGTCGGCTTCTCGAACTGTGCGGCGGCGATCCTCGGCGTCTGACGGCGCGGGACGTGTTTGCCGCCGCCCGCGCGAATGACCCGATCGCGCTCGAGGTGGTTGAGATCGCGGGCCGAGCGTTAGGCGCGGGGGTTGCCAACCTCGTCAACCTCTTGAATCCAGAGATGATCGTGCTCGGCGGGGGCGTCCTGGAGGCATCCGACCTGCTCCTCCCGCGGATCAAGCGATGGGCCGCCTCGTATGCCTTTGCCGATGCGCTCCGGGGCACGCGACTGGTCGTGTCTCGCTTTATCAAGCGCTCCAGCATTAGAGGGGCGGCCGCCCTGTTCCTTTACGAGACCGACCGCCCTCCACGATCAGGCTGAACGCCTCCGCCGTCACATCGTCTTGAGGATGGCCGCGAACTCTTCGCGCGTATAGGCGCGAAGGGTCTCGGTCCGGACATTGCCGAGCTGCGCGTTATCGAGCGTCAGGGCGCTCATCGCGAGATCGTTCGGCGCATCGAAGCTCACGACGATGTCGTACTTGCCCATCGTCCAGTGGATCTCCCGGACCTTGACCTTGTGCTTCGCGGCGAGCTTCTTGGTCCGGTCGGCCCGCTTGATCGAGTTCTTGATGTCCCGAACCCCCTGGTCCGTAAATGAGACGAGCGCAACATAGCGTGGCATCGGTCTCCTCCTTTCCGCGAGGTCTCGATTGTGTCCGCTGCGCAGGCCACAACACTCCGGCGAAACCGTTAGTGGGTGGGGCGGACGACGTGTCAGGCGGTGAGCATATCCGAACAGATCGACAGGGTCAAGCGAAGCGGGTGTTAACTGGGAGCAATGGGCGATGAGCTCACTGCGGTACGATGTAGTTATCATCGGCGGGGGGATCGTGGGCATGGCCACGGCCATGGCGCTGACATCACGACGGCGTCTCTCGCTCATTGTTCTGGAGGCAGAGGACCGCCTGGCCGCTCACCAGAGCGGGCACAACAGCGGGGTGATCCATTCCGGTCTCTACTACCGGCCTGGCTCCTTGAGGGCACGCACCTGCGTGGAGGGCCGGGAGGCGATATTCCGCTTCTGCCAAGAACACGGGATCGCGCACGAGCGCTGCGGGAAGCTTGTCGTCGCGATCCGTCAGAGCGAGTTGCCCGCCCTGGAAGAGCTGGAGCGGAGGGGCCAGGCCAATGGCCTTCAAGGCCTCCGGAGGCTGGGTCCCGAGGAAATTCAGGAGTACGAGCCCCACGTGTTGGGGATCGCCGGACTTTTCGTCCCCGAGACGGGCATCGTGGACTTTACCCAGGTGACCTATGCGTTCGCCGACCTCGTGAGCAAAGCGGGCGGGAAGATCCAGACAGGAGCCCAGGTCCAAGGATTTCACGGCAAGGCCGACGGGCTCCTGCTTGAAACGACGAGCGGCGAGGTCGGCTGCCGCTACCTCATCAATTGCAGCGGCCTCCAGTCCGACCGGATCGCGCGGATGTGCGGTGTCGAGCCGCAACTCCGGATCATCCCGTTTCGTGGCGAATACTACGAGCTGGTTCCTGAGCGCCGCTTCCTGGTAAGGAGCCTCATCTACCCGGTGCCGGACCCGAACTTCCCTTTCCTCGGTGTTCACTTCACGCGGATGATCCACGGGGGCGTTGAGGCCGGACCGAACGCCGTCCTCGCCTTCAAGCGTGAAGGCTACCGACGATGGAGCTTCTCCTCGTCAGACGCCCGAGAAATGGTTTCATACGGCGGCTTCTGGAGGATGGCCTGGAGATACCGGAAGGCGGGGATCGGTGAGTTCTACCGTTCCCTTAGCAAGCGGGCCTTCGTGAAGGAGCTGCAACGACTGATTCCCGAGCTTGGCCTTGACGATGTTCGTCGAGCAGGAGCAGGAGTTCGGGCACAGGCTGTCGAGCCGACCGGCCACCTCGCGGACGACTTCCGGATCGTCGAGGCCGAGCGAATGATCCATGTCCTGAACGCCCCGTCACCTGCGGCCACGGCTTCCATCAGCATCGGTTGGGCGATCGCCGAACTGGCCTCGAACAGGTTTGACTTGCCCTGAACCTCGTTTTAAGTCAAATGCTACAGCGGCAGGGTGCCGGGAGGAAGTAAAAGCAATAACTATTTGCCTGTAACTTCCTTTCAAGGTAAAGTAAACACCCCTAAATCAGGAGGGGATCGCAGAGACCGAAACCGCCCGGATTTATCCGACCAAACATCTACTAGTTGTCATGCGAGCATAGACAAAGTTCTCGCTTGATTGATCAAACTTTCAACCTCGGTCGGGATGGCCCTCAAGGGTTGCTGGCGTGTCGGACCACGTGACTGGTCGGGACTGCTCTGCTCGCCAGGCGGCACGCTCATTAAAGAGAGGCTTCCCAGCCAAAGCTTCTGAACCGCACGGAGGCGAACTGAAGATATGGCGACGATCCTGATCACCGGTGGGGCTGGGTACATTGGGTCGATGCTGGCGGGCGCGCTGCTCCAGCGTGGGGATCGGGTTATCTGTCTGGATGACCTTTTCTATGGGGGCGACGGCATCGTCCCCTACCTGGCCGATGATCGGTACTGTTTTTACAAGGTCAATGTCTGTGACCGCCATCGGATCGCCCCCTACTTCCGCGGCGTCGATCATGTCATCCACCTGACGGCGATCGTCGGGTCTCCTGCCTGCGAGCAGGTGGGGGGGGTGGTCGCCTGGAGCTATAATGTCGAGGCGACGCAGCACGTCTTTGAGCTGGCAGAAGCCTGTGGGATCAAACGTTTTGTCTTCACCTCCACGTACAACGCCGGCCGCAAGCCGGAGGATGGACAGCCGGTCGGGGAGCCCCCCCCTCTCTTGCAGTCTCTGTACGCTGAGACAAAGATTGGCGCCGAGCGGTACGTGTTGGAGAAGGGGCGCGAGAGCCGGTGCGCTCCAGTCGTCTTGCGGCTGGCGGCCCTTTTCGGCATATCCCCGCGGACCCGGTTCGACACCATCGTCAATCAATTGGTGCTCGACGCCGCGGTGAAGCGGAAGCTGATCATCCCCCGAAACGATCGTCCGTGCTCTTTTATCCATGTCCGAGATGCCGTCCGGGCCATCATCTGCGCCCTGGAGGCCGACGAGTCCCTGATCAGGAATCAGGTCTTCAACGTCGGCGGGGCCGGCACTTACACGAGGGGAGAGATCATCGAGATGATCCGGCCCTATATCCCGGACATCGAAGTGGAGTACACTGATCGACCTCTCGATGGAGAGCGAGATCTTGCGACCTCCTTTGAGAAGCTCGACCCCATCCCCGGATACAGGGCCTCGGTCTCCGTCCCGGAAGGGATTCAGGAGGTGCATGAAGCCATCACCTCTGGGCTCATTGGCGAACCCTTTTCATTGAGGTATCGTAATGCCTCATTCAGCCTCCAGTCGGCGACTTATCCTCCCGTAACGTACCCAACGATAGGCGAGCCCGGGAGAATCCCCATTCGCCTGGAGGTCGTCCGAGCCGGCCCATTGGTGTCGATCATCACGCCTTCTTATAACCAGGGGCGCTTCATCGAGGAGACGATCTTGAGCGTCTTAAACCAGAATTACCCTCACATCGAGTATCTCGTCGTCGATGGCGGCTCAACTGACAACACCCTGGAAGTCTTGAAGCGGTACGACGGCCGGCTCACCTGGCTCTCGGAGCCGGATCGCGGACAGTCCGATGCCATCAACAAGGGCTTCCGGATGGCCAAGGGCGAGGTTTTGGCCTGGCTGAACTCCGATGACACCTACCTGCCGGGCGCGGTGCAAAAGGCGGTCGCCTACTTCATGGAGCACCCAGAAGTGATGATGGTGTACGGAGACGGATACCAGACTGACGAGAAGAGTCGAGTCAAAGGGCGCTTTCCGTGGACGCAACCATTTGATCTCTGGAAGCTAGTGTACCTGTCGGACTATATCCTGCAACAGACCGCCTTCTTCAGGCGCACAGTCTTCGACACCATCGACAGGCTGGACGAAACGCTGCACTGGGGGATGGATTGGGACCTCTGGATTCGAATCGCGAAAAAGTTCAGGGCGGAGTACATTCCTGAGTATCTTGCGAACTTGCGCCAGTATCCTGATGCGAAGACCTACTCCGGGGGACTTGAGAGGTTCCGCGAGCTTGTCGCCCTGATGCGGAGGCATGGGACGATGAGATATCCTCCGGCCTATCTCATATATGGGCTCGAAACCGCTTGGAAGAGTCTCAACACCTTTGTAAAGCGCCTGTTTCCCGGCGTAGGGGACAGCCGTAGCGTTCTGCTGCGGTTTATCAGTTCCCTACCGGGTCGAGTCGTCGGGAGAATCGCTCTCCATGCCCAGGGATACTATCCTGATGGCTGGGCTTCGCGGGAAGCTCATTTTCTGTTGGTGAATCCCGGGCAGGCCTCTCGCCTCAGACTTGAAGGCGAACTCCCAAATCTGCCCCGGCGTAGCTTCCGGACCTCGATCCATGTCCAGCTCAATGGTCAGCGCAATGGCGCCCCGATCGCTGTCGTACCCGGCGCCTTCGCACTGGAATGGAAGATCCCAGAGGAGATGCGATCTTCAGAGCTCTTTGAAGTGACCCTGCACTCGACCTCCTCGTTCGATCCAGCCGATTTAGGGATCAAGAATGATCGGCGGCGGCTCTCCTACAAAATTCGCGAGCTCGCAGTCGAATAGAACACTGGGCGCTTTTGAGGACATTGCACGTCCCTCTGGTGCTTGTTTTGAGCTTGCGTTTGCGGAGGTGACCTTGTGTAAGGGTCTAGGGATCAGGGGCGTTAGAATGTCGCTTCTGCGGTTGCGATTACGTCTACCGACCAGTCCGCCAGTTCAGCGATTACGCGGCCAATCTCTCATTCGAGTGTTTGCATGCCCGCCTCCCCACATTTTATCGATCTGGTCGAATTGGCGCCTGGCGCGAGACGTTCTCGCCCGATGACGAGAGGCTTTTCCGACAACACGACCTTGGCTTGCTCACCAGATATGGTTATGTTCGAGACGAGGATGACACATCAGCCCCCACTGCGCGCCGCGAGCTTCCTGCAATTGAGCTGAGAATTGAAATGACCCCGCAGCCAGAGCGACGGCCAATGTCTTTCTCTTCCCGTCCGGTTTTTCAGGAGGTCGAACTCCTCGCGGACCTCCCGGGAAAAGTGTTCAGTCACAAGGCCGCCATTTACGAACAGCATCTCGCGCCCTATTCAACGATCATGGACGCTAAGATCCGGGAGGGAACGATCCTCGGGAAGAGCTATCTCTTTAGGAGATACGCAGATATTATGCGTTGGCCGATTCGGAGGCTCGAATACTCCTTTGTATTGCATCATGCGCTTCCCGTACTGGAAAGAGGGCGGCGCCCGAAGGTCCTAGGTGCGGGCTGCGGGGTCACTCCCCTCCCCCATTTCTTTGCATCGATGGACGCTGAAGTAGACGCGGTTGACTTTGACGAAGGAGTGATCGAGACGTTGAAGACGGCAAGAGTGAACGAGGTCTACGGCTCTCGCGTGAACCATCAGTGGATGGACTTACGCCGATTGGCATTTAGCGATTCGACATTTGACCTCGTCACGTGCGCATCGGTGATCGAAAGTCGTGCCAACGGGGATGACGCGCTGATTTTGTCAGAACTCGTCCGCGTCCTGAAGCCCGGCGGGAAGGTTATCCTGACCACATATGTTGGCGCCAGCGATGATCGTCCTGCGAATCTCAAGGATCGCAAATACGATGAGCCGTTTCATTGGCGCACGCTTGATGGCCTCTTGGCCCCCTATGTAGAGATGCTTGAAGGAGGCCTGGACTGTCTTAAGATCCTGAGCGGACTGCAAGATGGCGACATCGAACGATTCTGGACTGCTCACAGGGATGTAGGGTCATCATGGCAAGGGGTTCGGGGCTATGTCGCCATGGGGATCGTGCTTTCAAAAACAGCCCAGGCCGATTGCGCGCAGCGCGCTACAGATGTGCATTCGCGGAGCGGAAAGCCAGTGGAAGGAGAGGACCGTCATCTTGAATCCCGGAGGTCGGACGCGGCTGATGCCATGCTGAAGTCCCAAATCCACCGAACCATCGAGTTTAAACGTGCCCTGGAAGAGAAGGAGGCGGTCATCCAGGAGCAGAAACGTGCGATCGAAGCGTATAGGGCACACATGGAGAATTGTCAACACCTACAGATTACTGGTCAAGGACAAGTCATCCACAGGCCTGAGCTGCCACGACTTGCGCTGGCTCTCAAACGACTCTTTAGGCGAAAGGACGTCCGTGACGAGGGGGAGAAGCGGCAGCCGTAAGATAATTTCAAACTGGACTCACTATAAATAACTCTGGCTCAGCCGTATGTTCCGATCGCCCGGCGGCCGGGGTGGCCCAGCAGTTCATCCCCTGGCATTCGCCAGAGCGCAATCGAGTATCAGCCGCCCCTTCCCCCCTTGAGGCAAGAGGAGGCCTGGTTGTATCACTTTGATCCCATTGAAGATGCGTATCGTACCATCCCAAGCTGGATCGCCCGGGATACCGCTCAGTCCAAGCAGTCGACCGTGTGGGACTTAGATTCACTGAGCCTGGCCAGAACAGGCCTCCTAGATCTCAAGGGCCGCTCAGCACCGGTTGCCTTTCCAGCGATCATTAACGACTAGCGGTTCCCGCCACTCAGTAGCGCTTTAGTTCCAATCGCCTTATCGGAGACAGAATGCTCAAAGCTGCCGTCATCGGATGCGGTCCTCGTGGGATTGAGCACGCGCGTGCAATCACCGCCGTTGATGGTATTGAATTAGCAGCGATGGTTGACCCGTCTGCTGACACCTTGCGGCAAGCAACGCATTCTTTGGGAGTTCCAGGGTATCTGAACATCGAGGAACTGCTCGAACGGACAAGGCCGGAAATCGCCGTTCTTGCCACGCAGGCCCGCGGTCGTGCGGACCTGACTGAACGGGTTGCAGCGTTTCCAGGCATACGAGCAATCGTCACCGAGAAGCCGATGGCGCTGACGATGGCCGAGGCCGAGCGGATGCTCGCGGTCTGTGAAGATCGCGGCATCCTGCTGACCGTGAGTCATCAGTCGCGGTTCTGCAGCGGCGTCTCGGCGATGAAGGCGGCGATCGACGCAGGGGAACTCGGAACGCTGGAGTTCCTCCGGGGCAGTTGCTACGGCAACCTGCTCCGCCAGGGGATCCATGTCCTGGACACGATGCGATGGCTGGCCGGGGGGCGAGACATCCTGTGGGTCATGTCCCAGGGTGTGACGACCCGGATTTCCTCGGGCGGCATGCCCGCAGCGATGAGGGGTACTGGGACGATATTTCGCACCCCGCCCCGATGTGGATGACCTATCATCTCGCCTTCGAAGGTGGACTCCGCGCGACGATGGAGACGGGGCTGCTCTATCAGAGGTCCAGCAGGTTCTTGGGAGACTGACTTCAAGGGCGAGTCACGGTCATCGGCTCTGAGGGGCTCGCAGAGTGCCAGACCGGAGGGTATTTGAAACTGCTCTCTACCAGGCGGGCGGGCTGGACGATCCAGGAGGGCTCCATCGACGGCTACACCGCCACCACACAAACGTTTCACGAAGAGCTGCGTGACGCGCTTGAGGCCGGCATCCCCCATCGCAACCACGCCGTAGATGCCCTTAAGACTTTCGAGGCGGTCATCGCCTGCGCCCAAAGCGCGGTGGATGGAAACCTCACTGCGTTGCCCCTCGCCCGGGACCGTGACCCCCTGTCCGAACTGGAGGCGCTTCGACGGGCTGCCCGTACCACCTCGTCCCCATTGCGATCGCGAGGCTTGATTCCGAGCGCGACCACCGATCGCTGGCACCCGCCGCAGCCGGAGGTGTCGGTCATTGTAGCCTTGCCGGGCCATCAAGGCCTCGCCGTCGCATGTGTAGAGAGCTTACCCCAAAGACAAATCTATCCCCGAGATGAGTTCGAGGTGATTCTAGTGACCAACGGGTCCGATCCGGGGCTGGACACCCGCGTGAAGTCGCTGCTGGAGCGTCAGGACCGGATGATCAAGCATGCAACAACCAACCTCTTCCTTCTTGGCTCTTCATGAGATTACGCCGGTCATTGACCCAATCTGCGCTATTCTCCAGAGGTTCGAAGGATCGAAGCTCTCGGGCGGCGCGAGATAGCACTGATCCGGTGGAAGACTGCGTGGTTAATGAGATGGTGTTTGCCAGACCCTCACCCTGACTGGCCTTGCGCTGGTCCCGAAGGTCAACCAACGCTTCGGGAGCGACGAGTTAAGCATGGATCCAAGCCTATATAGCTTCGTGAATCGCTTTGAGTTGCTTGGTTTGGAGTTCCTTCCTCTCCTGTTTCTGTTTGTCGACTGCTTTCTCATATTGAATATCAGTGTTTATCTCTTGCGGCAGGCAGGATTTGAAAGTCGTGAAGCTGCTGAAACCTTCCTCGCGGGCGGCTTGGTCTTTCTGGGCTGTATTGTCCTCACGGCAACAGTGCTTGGTGGGCTTGGGGTCCTTTCCTGGCAGACCTTGTTCACTCTTCACATCTTGATCTGGCTAGGGCTGCCTCTGGTCCAACAGAGGCGCAGCTACCTACAAGCGCATCAAGATCTCCTGGAGGGGTCAAGAAGATATTTGCGCACGATGCTCAGTCCCTTAATTGGCATCTTCAGAGCAGCCTCTTGGGTTCGTGGAAAGCGTCTGGAATCCGTTCTCACAGTCACCATTTTGATGACGCTCTTTTGCTTTGTTATATTGGCAGTTTTCACGCTCCCACTCAACTATGACTCGAATACGTACAGGCTCAGCCGAATTGCTTACTGGCTTCAGGAACGGAATATTTACCATTTCATGACCAATGATCCGCGGCAAAGCTTCATGGCTCAAAACGCGGATCTTGTGATGCTGTGGCTCACCTCATTCTTCAGGAAAGGGTTCCCCCTGGTTTCTCTCGCACAGTTCTTTGGCGGCCTGCTTAGCTCCGCCGCCGTGTATGCGTTGAGCCGAGCCTTGGGATTTACCCGACTGTGGAGTCTGGGTGCAGTGATCACCTTGCTGGGGATGCCCAACGTGGCGACTCAGTTTTTCACCTCGCAAACAGATTTATTTACCGCAGGCTGTCTTGCCGCCGGGTTGGTTTTCTTATTACGAGCCCTGAACGCTGACCGGCAACTAGACTGGTCTTTGTTTGGCACTGGCCTTGGTTTGGCCGTTGGAGCGAAAGGCACCGTTTTTTACTGGGGACCAGGACTACTCGTTTTGTTGCTGGGCTGGGCATTGATGCAACGTACACCGTGGAAAAAAGTCCTGAAAGGTATCGTAATCGCTGCCATTCTTGCACTCTTACTCGGCGGGTTTAACTACGCTCAGAACTATATAAGCTATGGCAATCCATTTGCACCAGCTGACCGCGTCGAGGAGGCCCACTCTTCTTTTTCTGGGTCTCGACTGCACTACGGCTTTTTAAACAGCGTGGCTTACATCTGGCAGGTCTTCGAACCCAATTCTAATGTACCTGTGCTTCGGCCCCTAACCGATCGAATATTCAAGCGTCTGCAGGTATTTCTCCTTGCGCTTCAAAACCCACATTTTCCAGCTTTTCCGCGAGATTTTCAAATCGCCACACAATGGATTCAATCCGGCCTGAGTGAAGATCACGCTTCGTTTGGATTCCTCGTGTTTCTTCTCGCAATGGGCGGGGGATTGATGAGTATCGCCTTACTCATCAGATCACGCCACACCGAGACCATCGGCACAGTGGCGATCTTCATTTCTACTGTATTGTTCCTTGCTGTCTTCGCTTTTCTCCAGGCGTGGACAGTTCATAAATATCGGTATTTTGTTTTACTGGCACCGTTTTTGTCTGTCTTGTCTATGTCCGCTCTCGTGAAGCTGCGCATGAAAGGACAAAAGATAATGCTACTATTGTTTCTGTCCAGCCAAGCCTTTATGGCTGGCCACGTGGCAGTTCACAGCAGACATCACGGCCTGTTGGCGATGATGAATCCGCAAGCAGCGGCCAATTATGCCTTTTGGGACGAGTGTACTAGCCTCATGCGGAAGACAGGTAACAAATCTCTCCATATCGCTATTGTCCTTAGACCGGATAGCTGGTTGGCCCCTTACTTCCGCTCTTCCAGCAATCACCATATCAGTCCGGTTCTCCTTTCGACGCTTCGGCAGTACGGAACAGCAGAGGCATTTCTTGCTGCAAACAGATATGACCTCTTAATTACCGATCCAGGAACAGTCGCGGGGCGTCTTGGCCGAGTTCGATCATACTTCTCAACTAAACACAGTCAAATGGGTGTGCGTCTCACAGATGTCAACGAAACTCCCAACCCAGTAATTCTCCCTATAACCGGCCCCTATAGCGACGGCTGGACAATGCTTAACACTTCACTCGGCGCAGAGAATTGGATAGATGGCACGGTCGTATTGAACTTAAAGAATCCAACCCCTTTTCTGCGTCGAATCATCATCAGCAGTGCAATCGAAACAAAGCGTCTAACCCTCAAACCTCAGCAACGCGAGGCCGTTATCATTAGAGGAGACGTCGTTGACACTATCACGCTCGAAGCGTCACCGGCTTTCGTGCCCGCAGAAGTCAGTCACCAATCCCCTGATCGTCGTGCCTTAGGCGTGCAACTTGACTTATACACCGATGAGGGATCGCCAACGTAAGCAGGAACGATCCATCGCCGAGCTGGTCGGAATCAAACAAAACGACTATAATCTGAGAGAGTCTAGCATCCTTGCTTCCAACGCGTGGTGTATCAAGGAGACGCAGCGCCGTGATGGATCACCTATTTCTCCGAAAGGTGTGATGCTGCGCTGCAGCCCGGTGTAGAAGTCGGACTATGAGGAAGCTTGTCATCCAGGTGCCCTGCTACAATGAGGAAGCGACGCTCGGGGGCACGCTTTCGGCCCTGCCACGGGAAGTCCCTGGCATTGATGTTGTGGAGTGGTTGATCATCGACGACGGCAGCACCGACAAGACGGTCGAGGTCGCCAAAGCGCATGGAGTGGATCATGTCGTCCATCTGCCACGGAACCAGGGACTGGCAAAGGCCTTCGTCGCTGGCCTTGAAGCAAGCCTGAAAGCTGGGGCGGATATTATTGTCAACACTGATGCGGATAATCAGTACTGCGCGGATGACATTCCCAACCTGATTGCTCCCATTGTAGCTGGAACCGCAGAGATCGTGGTGGGCGCACGGCCTATTGGAGAAATCAAGCATTTTTCTCCTCTGAAAAAACGCTTGCAGAGGATTGGGAGTTGGGTTGTTCGTCTCGCCAGTAAGACTGATGTTCCCGATGCCACCAGTGGCTTCCGCGCGATGAGCCGCAAAGCGGCGATGCAATTGCATGTCTTTAGCGAATACTCGTATGTGTTAGAGACGATTATCCAGGCTGGCCTAAAGGGGATGGCGATCACGTCTGTCCCGATCCGGACCAACAAAGACTTACGCCCATCGCGGCTAGTCAAGAACACCCCGAATTACATTCAGCGCCAAGTGTTGACCATTGCACGCATTTTTATGGCGTACAAGCCCTTTCGGTTTTTTGCCGTGCCGGGAGCAGTGCTCCTTAGCTTGGGAATACTGATCAGTCTCCGTTTTCTATATTTCTTTTTCACTGCTAGGGGGGCTGGACATGTGCAGTCGCTGATTCTTTCGGCCTTGTTGATGGGAGGTGGCTTTTTCCTCGTGATGGTTGGGCTATTAGCAGATCTGATCGCTGTCAATCGACAATTGTTGGAGCGGCTGGACTGGCGGATGCAGAAGATTGAAGAGCAGGCAGAGAAAGGGAGAGATGGGTGATCAGGCGACTGGGCTCCTTTCTCCATGGCTTCGTGAAAAGCGCCTCAAGATGGCGGGACCCTACCTCAAAGGAAGAGTATTGGACTACGGGTGTGGGGTGGGTGCGTTGGCTCCAATGTGTAAGCCTGACGCTTACTTAGGCATCGATGTTGATAGGACTGTGCTCGAAATTGCAAGAAGGAAGCATCCGCAGTTCAATTTCGTTTCAGGGGTATCTGAAGCGGAAACATTTGACACCATCACCGCCTTAGCTGTCATCGAGCACGTTCCCGATCCCGTGGCTTTGCTGAGAAAATTCAAACGGATGCTGAAGCCAAAAGGACACATTGTCTTAACCGCCCCGCACCCATCGGTTGAATGGCTTCATGCGCTTGGCGCAAAAATAGGCCTCTTTAGTCGTGAAGCAAGTGAGGAGCATCAACAGCTCATTAGTTATGAGCGTATGCAAGAGCTTGGGGCGAATAGCGGGTTAGTGCTGGAAAAATACAAATGTTTTCTCTTCGGAGGAAATCAGCTATTTGTGTTGCGGTCACCATGAAAAAATAGCCCCATGATGGAAGATGGCATCATTGCCGGCAACGTATTCGATAAATACGGTACAAGAAACCCGATTGCCAAATATCTGATGCGGGGCTTTCTGCGCACCGTTGATGAGCTCGTCTCTCTCGCTGGAGTTACGGACATTCATGAAGTGGGATGTGGGGAGGGTCACCTGAGCGTTTTTTTGGCAAGAGAAAATAGAGCCGTGCGCGCGAGTGATCCTTCACATTACGTGATCGAAAAGGCGAGGGGCGTTGGTTGTAGAGCTGGGGTGCACATCTCATTCAAAGTGGCCAATATCTATGAGTTGACGTCCCGAGAGGATGCAGCTGCCCTGGTGGTGTGCTGTGAAGTGTTGGAACATGTTCCAGATCCTCACCATGCGCTTCGCCTCCTATCGCTGCTCGCAAAGCCCTATTTACTGGTGAGTGTTCCTCGGGAGCCTATCTGGAGAATTTTAAATTGTGCTCGGGGGAAATACCTCACCCAGTTCGGCAACACGCCAGGGCACCTTCAACATTGGTCAAGAAGGGCGTTCCTTGGCCTGTTAGTCCAGTATGTGGACATCGTGCAAGTGCGCTCGCCGCTGCCGTGGACCGTTGCCCTCTGCCATGTGAGGCACAATGGTTAAGAGAAGCGGCTTCTTTCTCACGAGTGCTCAGATCGGCGGGATACTCCTTGTTGTCGTTTCGCCATTTTTCGTTGCCTTCAAGTTATGGAGCAGTTGGGGGTCAAGTCCCAATATCGATGCAATAGTGTCCAGACGTAGGGTGTCATGTTACGCCCCCGACTGCTCATGCCGTGGGGCTGCATCGGTGCGCAACGCATCGAGCGCCCACAGGATCTCCGGCTGACCTGCGATCCCGTGGGGCCTTAGAAAGCTGAGGTGCGTGACCGGCGCGAGCTGGGGGGCCTCCCGATATTCTCGATCGCATTCACGCGCACCGCGGAGGCAGTGAGCGATGGCGACTAACGACCATCGTCAACTTTCCGTCAGATGAGATTCGATTCCTTGTTCAGCAAAGGACGCAGGAGTTAAGGGGGGCAGTGGACGATGACCGAGCAGTTCGAGTATGTCAAACCCATAATGGTGGAAAGCATTGAGGACTGCGATTTCTACCACAGTATGCATGTTCCGGGCATAGGGGAGGTCAGCGGGGACTGGGACTTGAGAGCCGTTGTTGACGACTACCTCGGGGGCGTTGATTTCTCGGGCAAAAGAGTTCTCGATGTGGGAACCGCATCTGGCTTCTTGAGCTTTGAAATGGAGAAGCGAGGAGCGGAGGTGGTTTCATTGGATCTAGATGATGCGGCGCGTTTTGAGTTCGTGCCCCACTTCAAGCAGCAACACGACTTGGGCAAGATAGTGAACAACCGGCGCAGGACACTCCAGAGGCGGAAGAATTCATGGCTCTTCCGGAAATCGTGTGGGTAACTGACCCCACCTGCGCTATGCTCTGGCCCAGCAAAGGAGGGCGAGAGCGATGCGCGACATTGAACTCTACAAGGCGATCTTGGGCCTCACCCCACCGTGGAC
>JACQQF010000019.1 GCA_016207095.1 Candidatus Methylomirabilota bacterium
AGGTCCCGACCATCATGTCAAGAACTTTTTCGGTAGTGGGTCAGTTTGAGGCTTGCGAACCAATGCGCGACAGGAGTTGAGATTCTTCCCCTTCGCGGAGCCAGGCCTTGAGGCCCGCTCAGGGCTGAAGGCCTCAGAATGACACTAGCGAGACTTGTCATCCTGAACGAAGTGAAGGATCTCTGGCAAAATGACCCACTACCACTTTTTCGGCGCCCCTTGCATGTTCGGCCGTCCCGGCAGTCTTCAGGCCCCGCCCGCCCTTCTGAGCGCTCGTCTGGCCTTGCGGCCCCACCCTCGTTCCTCCTGTCTCTTGTACCACGGGGAGTCCCGGAATGCGGCGACGGCCTCGCGGAGCGCGTCGCTCGCCTTCTCTCGCTCATCGATCGCCACGTAGCACTCACCAAGCTTGTAGAGTCCCTCTACCCCCGAGCTATGGATGGCTCGGAATGCCTCGTAGTGTGGGATCGCCTCTTTATACTCGCCCCGCGCGAAGAAGAAATCACCCAGGCGGAGGTGGGGTTCTCCATAGCCAAATCGCGGATTCAACTCCAACGCGCGCATGATGTGCCGCCGGCCCTGCTCCACCCGGCCAAGCGCCAGGTGGGTCCACCCCAGATAGAAGTTGGTGTCTGGGAGATCGTCGCACCGCGTGATCGCCTTTTCGAGCTCCACGAGCGCCTCGGCGAACCGACCCTTTCGTACCAGGATCGCCCCGAGATCGCTCCTGCCCTTGGCGTCGTCCGGGTTGACGGCAAGCTCCGCGCGCAATGTACGGATCCGGCCGAGATCGAGCCAGGCCTGACGAAGGCGATACAGTCGCCGGGAATACAGCAGGTAGCTGCCACCGATGATCAGTAAGATAATCGCGCCGGCCAGGATCGGGTTGCCCGTGACCCAGCTTAAGAGCACGAACAGGAAGAATGTTTTCATGCCACGTCCTTCCGGTATTCGAGAGGACACCACATGCCGCGCCGCCTCTACTATACCGGGCCGCGATGCCGATGCAAACCAAAACCGGTCGATCTCCGGAGAGACGATTGGCCGCTGATTGTGCTCTTGTGGGGCACGATCGTATGGGGGATGCAGAAAGGTTTCGATTGGTTTCCGCTGCGGTTATGCGTATAATCCCCCGCTATGGCAATCTTCAACCCTGCCCCATTGAGTCAGGGCCGCCTCAAGGGCCGCTAAGACAATGAGGGGCCTGCCTTCTCTCCTGCCGCAATTGGCGTTCTTGTTCGGGGCCACGGCAATCCTGCTCTGGCACTGGCAGAAACAGAATCGCCTGGGCGCCTCAACGGCCCGCGACCCTGCGTCCGATGGCCGTTTCATCCTCGTGAGCTTCACCAGCTTGTTCCTTGAACTCCTATTGATCCGGTGGATCTCATCCGAGCTTCGCATCTTCGCCTATCTGAAGAACTTCGTGCTGATCGCCTGTTTCCTCGGCTTCGGGTTCGGCGCCTACCTGTCCCGCCGGCGCGCTCAAGCGCTGATCCCGGTCTGGGGCTGCCTCACCCTCGCCGGCGTCACATGGCTCGCCCGGAGACAGCCGGTCTCACTGTTCAATTGGATCTCGGAGGTGATGGGGGAATTCGAGGACGTGACGATGATGGGAAGTACCGTCTGGTTGAGCGGCGCTGACCACGTTATTTCCCTGGGGCTTTCCTCCGTAGCGGTGGCCGCCGTATTTCTCCTCATTACGCTGGTGTTCATTCCGTTCGGCCAGATCGTGGGGCGCTATCTGGATGCCGCGCCCAACACAGTTCGAGCCTATTCCCTCAACATCTCCGCCAGCCTGATAGGGATCTGGGCCTTTACGCTGCTGGCGCTTTTTTCTACGCCGCCCTGGACCTGGTTCCTCATCGGCCTGCTGCTTTGCGTCGGGCTGGTCGGAACAGGAAAGCGAGTTCTGTGGTTCACGATCCTAGCCTCGCTGGTCACGGCTTCCTTCCTCTATGAACCGCGGACCTCTTTGCAGTGGACGATTTGGTCCCCGTATCAGAAACTCCGCCTGATGGAGTCTCGCCAGAAGGACGGCGCCACGGTGTACGAGCTCGAGGTGAACGGCACCTGGTATCAGCGGGCGCTCGACCTTTCGGACCGGTACATCGCCGATCATCCAGAGCTGTTTGCCGGCAAGCGCCAGCGCTACGACCCGTACAACATCCCGTTCCGCTTCCAGCCCCGCCCGGCCCGGGTGCTCGTGGTCGGCTCCGGGATGGGGAATGACGTGGCCGGCGCCCTTCGGAACGAGGCCGGCCATGTGGTCGCGGTGGAGATCGATCCACAGATCTTCTCGGAGGGGCGCCGTCTTCACCCCGAGCGTCCCTACAGCTCGCCGCGGGTGGAGGCGGTCATCAACGACGCCCGAAACTATTTCAAGCACACCGACCAACGGTTCGACCTGATCATCTTCGGCCTGCTCGACTCCCATACGCTCTCGTCCAACTTCGCGAACATTCGGCTCGACAACTACGTCTATACGCGCGAGGCGTTCGACGAGGCCAGGCGGCTGCTGAGCGACCACGGGCTGCTTGTCGTGAAGTTCGAGGTGCAGCGGGACTGGCTCGGTAAGCGAATGCAGCAGATGCTGACCGGTGTGTTCGGGCACCCCCCGCTGCTGTTCAGGGATGAGGAGGGTCTGGGATCCCGGGCATCTGTGTTCGTTGCCGGAAACCCGGAGCGGGTGCGCAGGACCCTCGCGGCGGACCCGGAGCTGGCGAGATTCATCGAGACCAATGTGATCACCTATCCGGCGGGCCAGACCACGATGGCGACGGACGATTGGCCTTTTCTCTACCATCGGGGGCGTTATGTCCCCAGGATCTACCTGATCTTCTCCATCCTATTGGCGGCGACTGCCGTGTTGTTCACGGGCAGGCATCTCGCTGGGGGCGCGGGTCGGCACTGGCACTTCTTTTTCCTCGGTGCGGCGTTCCTGCTGCTCGAGGTGCAGATCGTCAGCAGGCTGGCGCTGTTTTTCGGAACGACCTGGATCGTGAACTCGATCGTCATTTCGGGCGTCATGATCATGATTCTCCTCTCGAACTTCGTGGCCGAACGATGGCCCAAGCCGGGCTACGGCCTCCTGTACCTGATGTTGCTCTTCTCGATTCTCCTGATCTACGTCATCCCGCTGGAGCGGCTCTTTCTGAAATCGGAGCTGGCGAAAGGGTTCGTGGCGGGGGGCCTGTTCTGCCTGCCGGTCTTTTTCGCCGGCCTGATCTTCATCACCAGCTTCCGCACCACCCCCGAGAAGGATGCCGCGTTCGGCACCAACATTCTGGGGGCAATCCTGGGGGGATTCCTGGAGGCGGTCTCATTCATCTCCGGGATGCGTTTCCTGCTGCTGCTTGCCGCGGGCCTCTACCTTCTCTCCGCAGCGGCGCTGCCACGCCTCCGTCGCACGCCCTGAGTTCTTGACACCCCTCCCCGCATCCGTTAAGGTCGAAGTGGGCTAACGCGACGGCCAGAAAATAGATCTGGCCCGCTAACAAGAGGAGGTTCACATGAAGCGAACGCTGAGGACCCTAGTGGCGCTGGCACTGCTGTCTTCCAGCGGAGCCGGAGCTGCCGAAGACCCGATTACGAGTGCGATGAGTGCCGCCCCCGCCTCGATTTCGGCGCAGGCGACCATCATGGACTGGAACCTCAAGGTGCTCCGGAAGGGCACGAATGGCTGGACCTGTCTGCCCGACAATCCCGACACCCCGGGCACCGATCCATGGTGTGTCAACGAACCGTGGCTCAACTTCCTGAAGGCGTACGTCAAGAAGGCGCCGCCCACATACGATCAGATCGGGTTCGCCTATATGCTAATGGGCGATACACCAGTGAGCAACACCGATCCCTACGCCACCAAGCCCACGACTCCCGACGACTGGGTGACCCACCTCGGACCGCACATGATGGTCCTGGTCCCGAACAAGGAACTGCTGAAGGCGATTTCGAAGGATCACCGGAACGGCGGTCCGTGGGTCATGTGGCCCGACACCCCCTATGCCCACATCATGATCCCATGGGAGAGTCGAGGGCATTGAAGCGGTGCCTTGGCCGTGCGTTCAGGAGGACGTGGATCGCTCTAAGGATAGACTGGTTATGACGATCCAGAATCGGCTTGTCACCCTTGCTATCGTCCTGATCCTGGCGGGCTGCGCCACATCCAGCGGCATGGCCCCAAACCTGAAGACAGGACACCCTGCCGCCACGACACCAACCGAGCGCGCTGCGGCGTGGTTCGAGAACCATCGGGCCCGCCCCACCTTGCTCCGTACCTTCATCCAGCGAATGCCCAAGGGAGGTGACATCCACACCCATGCTTCTGGCGCGGTCTATGCGGAGAGTTATATCGCCTGGGCTGCGGAGGCAGACCTGTGCGTGGTCCCCACCACGGGTGCTATTACCGACAGGCCCTGCAACCCTGATGACGGCGAGATGCCGATCCGCCAAGCTATCCATGACAATGCGCTCTACGGTGCCATCGTCGATGCACTATCGACCCGGAACCTCCCTTTCGCCGGCCGATCCGGCCACGATCAGTTCTTCTCAACCTTTGCAAAGTTCGGTGGGGGCAGCCAAGGTGACCAGGTGGCGGAACTCGTCGCCCGCGCGGCCGCGCAGCACATCATCTATGCAGAAATCATGTTGACCCTTGGCGGCTCGGCCGCCCGAGACATCGGCCGCCGGATCGGCTTCGACGGCAACTTCGCCTTAACCCGAGACAAACTGCTGGCGGCCGGTCTGCGGCAGAAAGTCGAGCAAGGGCGGCGGGATCTTGACATGATCGAAAAGCGGGTGAATGAACTCTTGCGCTGCCAAGGCGGTCGGCCCGAGGCGGGCTGTTTTGTCACGCGGCGTTCCCTGCAGCAGACAACTCGAATAAACCCGCCGGAACAGGTGTACGCACAGCTCGTCTATGCTTTCGAGCTTGTCCGCGCTGACCCGCGTGTGGTTGGGATCAACCTCGTTGGGCCGGAAGACCACCCCATCGCCTTGCGCGATTACACCCTGCAGATGGAGATGCTGGGGTTTCTCGCTGACCAATACCCGGACGTGCCCGTCGCGCTCCATGCCGGAGAATTGACGCTGGGCTTGGTACCGCCGAAATATCTGCGGTTCCATATCCGCGAGGCACTACACATCGCCAAGGCCAGGCGGATCGGCCACGGCGTTGACATCAGTTATGAGGACGATGCCCTCGCCCTGATGGACGACATGAAGAAACGGAACGTGCTGATCGAAATTTGTCTGACCAGCAACGACATCATCCTCGGCGTTAAGGGTGCCGAGCATCCATTTCCGGATTACCTGCAGGCCGGTGTGCCGGTGACCATCGCCAGCGATGACGAAGGGGTTTCACGGATCGACCTGAGCCACGAATACTGGCGTGCGGCCATGACCTACGGGCTTGGCTATCGGGACCTCAAGGCCCTGGCTCGCAACAGTCTGACCTACAGTTTCCTAAACGGCGACAGCCTCTGGCAGTCAACCAACCCGTTCCGCGCCATTGACGCCTGCGCCAACGACCCGCTCGGGGATCCTGCACCATCCACTCCCTGCAAAGATTTCCTTAACCGCAGCGACCGAGCCCGGATCCAGTGGCGGTTAGAGAAAGAATTCATCGAGTTCGAGGGGTTGATATGGCTGCAATAGCTCGAACTGGACAAAGCAGCTCGGAGCGTTGCGGTATAACCACGGTTTGCAGGCGACGGGTAGTGTCCTATTTTGAGTTAGGCTCGAGGTTTTCTGACTAAATCTTCAATGGTGAGCAAGTGGCTATGCTATCCGGACTATCGCATTGATCTTGGTGCCCGGTCCCGCGCAGCCCTAATCGGGTTATGCTGACCAGTAGTTCTCGGCCACGGCGGAGTCCGGCGAATCTTGACAAGGTCTCGAAAACTCGAGAGAATCGCCGCAGCCGTGGGAAATGCGAGGGCCAGGACATCCTTCCCAGCATGCTCGATGGCTAGACTCGGCTACTCGCGCTCGAAAGCGGGGGTCGATTCGTGATAGAGTGCTGCTGTGACTTATGAGTGGGATCCAGCGAAGGCGGCGGCGAATCTTCGTAGGCACAAGGTCTCGTTTACTGAGGCAGCATCCGTTTTTCTCGATCTGCTTGCACTCACCTTCTCGGATCCGGGCCGCTCGGACGAAGAAGACCGCGAGATCACAATTGGCTTCTCTTCGAAGCAGCGGGCGCTCTTCGTTTCACACTGTGAGCGAGGCGACCGCATCCGCATAATCAGCGCCAGGAAGGCGACCAGGAAGGAGCGATTGCAGTATGAGAAGAGAATCAGCGAAGAAGATGCATGACGAGCTTCGGGCCGAGTACGACCTATCCCAACTGAAGGGAGGAGTGCGCGGCAAATACTACAAGCGGGCTATGGCAGGGACAAATCTTGTCCTGATCGAACCTGCCCTGGCGAAAGCGTTCCCTGATAGTGACTCAGTGAATCGGGCCTTGCGCCTCTTACTTGACGCCGCCAGTTCCGCCGCACTGCCATCGCGCCGACGCCGATCGGTGCCCAACAAGCGGCTTAAACGGACCGCTTGAAAACCCGGCCAGTTAGCGCGAACGTTGGCCGCCGCTCGGGACAATGTCCCTTACGGAGAAGCCGTCTGAAGGCGACCATCACACGTCACATTCAAATCGTCGGCAATCCTGCAGACACATTGGCCGTGGCGCCCGGTTTGTCGCAGCCCTAATCGGATGATGCTGACCAGGATTAGTCGGCCACGGCGGGGTCTGGAGAACCTTGACAAGTCCTTGAAAACCCGAGAGAATCGCCACAGTCGTGGGAAATCCGAGAACCTGAATATGCTGACCAGCATATCCTATAGTTCGGCAGCAAAGGTGAGGTCTTTCGGAGTCGGCGATGTCCTGGGATGACGACTACCACCGCTACCAGGAAGAAGCTGCCATGGAGGCGTTTCGTGAAGAGGAGTTGCGCCGGATCGCGGAGGAGCCAGTGTTTGGCTACCTGGCGGTCCACGGCGATGCAATCGAGGCCCGCGTCAAGCGCTGTCTCGCTGAGGCCCAGGTCTTGAGCGGTAGCGGGCACCATGGTGCTGCGCTAACTCGTGCTGCATCCGGCGTCGAAGTGACCATCCGCTTCTTTCTGGCACGGCCCTTGGTCCAAGGCGCGTTCCTCTCAGAAGACTGGGCAGAGCTTCTGTCGCAGAAGGTGCTCAGTGGCCGCACAGCGGAGGACCGGGAGTTGCTCCCCGCCATCCTTTGGAACTGGAGGATCGACATCACGAAGGTGAAGCTGCCCGATGGGTCGCAGGCGTGGGAGCAAATCGTGAGGCGGGTGTGGCCGCGGCGTAACGACTACGTTCACAAGGCAGACGACGCGTCGGCAGACGAGGCTCTCCTCGCGATCGAGTGCTTGACGGCCCTACTGAGCCAGGTGGTCGACCCGCTCGCAACAAGGCTCGGCTTCACACGCGAGCAGACAGGGTGCTGGTCTGTGGTCGCCGCGAAGAATCCGCCGGAGCATCTCAACCTCAACCCACCGAGAACTCATCCTCGGCGAGATCCGTTTCTGGTGTGAAGAATGCCACCGGCATGCCGAACCTCGCAGTGCAGCGGACCGGGGCTCGCGTTGCTCGCCCCGGCCACTGACCGCGGGCGTTAGAGGGCATCCAAGTGAAGCTACGTCTGCTGTCCTGCATCTCGTTCCTCTGGGTGTTTTCTTGGTCCAGCGTCGTTTACTCGGCGGACGCAAAAGAGTTGCGCTTCACCGCAAGAGTCAAGGTCACCGTCTCCGCAAATGAGAACATAAAGGGTGCTGTGATGAGCTACCTGAATCGTGAACTCCGTTCGCTGAATGACGTAGAACTAGTCTAGAGAAATCCGGAGTGGGAACTAATTGTCTTGGTGATGGAGCTGAAAACAGTCGGCGGATATAAGAGCGGTGTTGCGCTCTCGACAGTGATCATTAGTCCTTTCAACAATCAGATACTCGATGGCTTTTTTCAGCAAGAGTTTAAGGACACTGCTCTCGAGATGATATCCGGTCTTTCCTGGTATCTCAACCATTGGCTGAGTATAGGCTCAACTGACAAGCTTCAAGATTTATGTAACGAAGTCATCGCACATTTCGACACCGAATACCTTGAAAAGAGTCGGAAGTCGTTTCGTCAAATGAAAGAACTTCTGAAGAAAACGAAGTGAGTGTTCTCCCAACCTCGCTCTCAACCCGGACCCCCTGCAGGCAGCGCTACGCACCCCTGCCTGGTGCCGGTGAGCTTGATCACGTTAGGCCGAAGCGATAGTCCGTCGAGCCGAAGGCCCTATGTCGCCGGATAGGAAACCGAACCTAGCTGTTGTCGACGCACTCAAGGAGGCTTCCCTCAAAGCCTTTCGGGAGGGGCACTCGCTTGAGTCAGCGGTCATCATCTTCCAGACCGTTGACGTGCTTCTTCGGATGAGCATTAAGGCGTTCGCCCGATCGCGCGGAGTGAGCAATGTATCGCTGAACAAGGTTGCTGAAGACGAGCAGAGTTTTTCCAGGTTGGTGCTGTACTTCGACTTGGTATGCCCATCCAATATTCTGAGCGATAGACTCCGACACTTGAACTCTCAACGAAACGCCGTCCTACATAGGCTGTTCTACAATTTCGACAGCATCGAGTCGCTACGCAGCGAATTGAGCGAGTTCTGCGTGGAGGCGGCGAAGTTAAACCAAGAACTCAGAAGATTCGTCGGTGTAGAGGAAGCTGTGCAACCGGGAAGATAGGTAACAGAATAAACCGGCAACATGGGTAACACTTGCCGTCTACGCTCGGATGATGTAGTTCCGGTGAGGAGCTGGGCCGATCAAGAAGCAGAAAAAACTGGTAACTCCGGGCCAAACGAATGGTGGCGAGTTGAGGATATCCTGAAATGACCCAACACGCAGAGCCACGGCACACGAACCGATTGATCCACGAGACAAGCCCGTACCTGCTCCAGCATGCCCATAACCCGGTGGATTGGTACCCGTGGGGGGAGGAAGCGCTTCGCCGCGCCAAGGACGAGAGCTGCCCGATCCTGCTCAGCATTGGCTACTCCGCCTGCCACTGGTGTCACGTCATGGAGCATGAATCGTTTGAGGACGAGTCGATCGCCAAGCTGATGAACGAGTCGTTCGTGTGCATCAAGGTCGATCGGGAAGAGCGACCCGACCTCGATGAGATCTATATGGCGGCCACCGTGACCCTCAATCAGGGGCAAGGGGGATGGCCGATGACCGTCTTTCTGACCCCCGACCAACAGCCGTTTTTCGCCGGGACCTACTTCCCCCCCACCGATAAGTATGGGCGCCCCGGCTTCTCGACCGTGCTCAAACGGATCGCTGGGTTCTGGCAGGGCAATCCTGACGCCGCCAGAGAGCAGGCGGCGGGGCTGACCGAGCGCCTTCGCCAGCAGTCTGCCCCGCTCTTCCCTCTGCCCGTCGGCGAGGCCGAGGTGGCCGCAGCCATCGCCCACTTCGCCGAGAGCTTTGACCCGACCCATGGCGGCTTCGGCCCCGCCCCCAAGTTCCCCGCCGCGACGGGCCTGTCGCTCCTGCTGCGCCACCGCCGCCGCACAGGCGACGCCCACGCCCTGCATATGGTGCGGACCACGCTCGACGCCATGGCGAGGGGCGGGATCTACGACCAAATCGGCGGCGGCTTTTCGCGATACTCGACCGACGAGCGCTGGCTGGTCCCGCACTTTGAGAAGATGCTGTACGACAACGCGCTGCTGGCCAGGACCTACCTCGAGGCCTTCCAGGTGACAGGGGACCCGTTCTATCGGCGAATTGCGACCGAGGTCCTCGACTACATCCTGCGCGAGATGACTGCGCCAGAGGGAGGATTCTATTCGGCCACGGACGCCGATTCGGAGGGAGAGGAAGGGAAGTTCTTCGTCTGGACGCCGGGCGAGATCGAGACGATTCTGGGCGAAGAGGAGGGGCACCGGTTCTGCGCCTACTACGACATCACAGCCAACGGCAACTGGGAGGGGAAGAGTATCCCCAATGTCCGGCGCACGGTCGAGCAGGTCGCCAGGAAGCTCGGGATCAGCGCGGACGAACTCCAAGCGTCCCTCGATCGAGCGCGGCCGAAGGTGTACGAGGCCCGCCGACTGCGGGTCCCGCCCGGCCTGGATGACAAGATCCTGACCGCCTGGAACGGGATGATGATCAGCGCGATGGCCGAGGGGTACCGAATCCTGGGGGATCGGCGCTACCTTGACGCCGCCGCGCGCGCGGCCGACTTCTTGCTGAGCACCCTGGTCCAAGCGGACGGCCGGCTGCTCAGGACCTACCGTGCGGGCAAGGCGCACCTTAACGCCTATCTCGAGGACTATGCCTATCTCTCGGAGGCCCTGATCGACCTGTACGAGGCCGGCGGGGCGTCCCGCTATCTCACAGAGGCAGAGCGCCTGGCCGAGAGGCTGATGGCCGACTTCGTCGATGAGGAGAGTGGCGCCTTTTTCACGACGGCCAGGGACCACGAATCGCTGATCCTGCGGCGCCGTGAGGGGACCGATGGCGCGACCCCAAGCGGCAATGCCGTGGCCGTCTCCGCGCTGGCCCGCCTCTCGTTCCATTTCGACCGCGAGGACCTGCGGAGCGCTGCCCAGCGTGCGATCACGGCGTATGGCAAGCAGATGAGCCTCTACCCGCATGCCTTCGCCAAGAGCCTCGCCGTCGTGGACCTGTTGCTGGAAGGGCCGGTAGAGTTGGCTCTGGTCGGCACCCAGGGAGAGGCGGGCTTCGAGGCGCTGCGCCGGGAGATCGGGCGCCACTACCTCCCCAACCGCATCATCGCCCACCACGATCCGGCAGCGGAGCCCCCATCCGCCTTCCCACTCCTCCAGGGAAAGGAATTGGTCGCTGGACAGGCAGCCCTTTACGTCTGCCGTAACTTCGCCTGCCAGGCACCGATCAGCGACCCCGAGCTGGTGGCTTCCGCCCTCGCCGTTCCCGACCGGAGCGTGGCCGGCAACAGGCGGTCCGCTGTCGGGACCTTCCTGCCTGGCAGCGCGACGCAGGCCGGCACTGCGGCCTACCGCTCGCGCTTCGTCCCCCTTGGGTACGTTCCGCTTGGCTCGACCGGGCTCATCACCGGCAAGGTCGGCTTCGGCGGCTATCGGGTTGACGACGAGACGCCCGAGCATCGTGAAGCCCTCGAGAGGGCGCTGCTCAACGGCTGCAACCTGATCGACACCTCCACTAACTACATGGATGGCGGCAGTGAGCGGTGCGTCGGTGCTGTGCTGGGCGACCTGGTGAGAGCCGGAACGCTGCGCCGCGAGGAGGTGATCGTCGTCTCGAAGATCGGGTATGTCCAGGGACAAAACCTGGAGCTGGCGCAGGGGCGAGAGGCGGCGGGAAAGCCGCTTCCGGATATGGTGAAATATATGGACGGCTGCTGGCACTGCATCCATCCGGAGTTTCTGCGCGAGCAGATCGAACGCTCGCTTACGCGCCTCCAGCTCGACACCCTCGATGTCTGCCTGCTGCACAATCCTGAATACTTCTTGTCGGACGCAAAGAAGCGGGGCCGCAAGTCGCTGGAGGCGGTCCGCGAAGAATTCTACCGGCGACTGCGCGAGGCCTTCGCCTTCTTCGAAACCCAGGTGGCTGCCGGCACGATTCGATGGTACGGCGTCTCCTCGAACACGGCGGTCTCACCCGCCTCTGACCTGGAGGCGACGTCGCTGACCCGGATGTTGGCGGCTGCCCGGGAGGCAGGCGGCGCTGACCACCACCTCCGAATCCTCCAGCTTCCGATGAACTTGGTCGAGGCGGGAGGCGTCTTGGAGCGGAACAACGGACCTGGGAATCGGCAGACAGTGCTTGAGGCCGCGGTTGAAGCCGGGGTCGGCGTCCTGGTCAACCGGCCGCTCAACGCGATCGTCGGGCACAGCATGCTTCGTCTGGCCGACGTTGACGAGGGCGGCGAAGCGACCGACATTGATGCCGGGATCGAGGCGCTCGCCGATCTGGAGGCCGAGTGGCGGGCCCGGTTCGCCCCGCAGCTCACTACCTCGCCGGGGAGCACCCCCTCCGAGGATTTCTTCCGGTGGGCCGATGAGCTCCGCGGCCTAACGGGCCAGCTTCAGAGCCTCGAACACTGGAAGCGGATCGAAGGTCAGATGATCGCGCCACAGGTAACCCGTCTGCTGAAGGCGCTCGACAAACACTTGACGGGCGAGCTGGGGGCGGCGTGGCAGTCCTGGCGTGGCCGCTACCTGGAAGCACTACAAAGCCTGATGTTCGCATTCCGCAGTCAGGCAGCCAGCAAGAGCCAACAGCAAAGCGCTGCGGTCTCGGCGGCAATCGATCCCTTCCTCCCAGCCGAGCGACGCCGCGCCGAGAGCCTATCCCGCAAGGCGATCTGGGTCCTGGCCAGCACCCCGGGCGTGAGCTGCGTCCTGAACGGCATGCGGACCCCGGCGTATGTGGACGACTCGCTCGGCATCCTCCCGTGGCCCCCACTCGCGCAGGTTGTCCCGATCTATCAAGCCGTACAAGGCTTCAGACTCTAAGGGTCCAGGGTATTCTGACCCCAAGAAGGGCGCAGCAAGCAGCGCCCCTACGATTCAGATACCACAATGACAGGCAATCCAGTTCCCCACACCATTCCCTGAAGAGCCTCAATTAGATAGCAAGAACCGGATAGTCAGGCGATCCCGTTGGTGAGAAGATGCTTCATGAA
>JACQQF010000022.1 GCA_016207095.1 Candidatus Methylomirabilota bacterium
TCCACCATGCTCAGGACGATGGCGGTCGTCCCGACCTTCAGGTAGGTCGCGAACTCGGACATGTTCGAGTCGCCGACGATGACGTGGAGCCGGCGGTATTTCTCCTCGTCGGCGTGGGGCTCGTCGCGGGTGTTGATGATCGGCCGCTTGGCCATGGTATCGAGCCCGATAAAGGTCTCGAAGAAGTCAGCCCGCTGCGAGAGCTGATAGTCGCAGGGCTCCGTCCCGTTCTCGGCTCCCACCTTTCCCGCGCCCGCAAAGATCTGGCGGGTCACCAGAAAGGGGGTGAACCCCAGGACGATCTGTTCGAACGGAAGCTCTCGGTCCATCAGGTAGTTCTCATGATGCCCGTAGCTATTCCCCTTCCCGTCGCTGTTGTTCTTGTAGACGAAGATCCGCTGTTGCTCCCCCAGATTCAGATTGGCAGATGCGAGACACATCTCGAAGATCCGCTCGCCGGCCTTCTCGTAACAGACGATATCGCGTGCATTGGTGCACTCGGGGGTGGAGTATTCGGGGTGGGCGCCATCCACGTACAGACGGCCGCCGTTACGGAGGACCTTGTTGATGGTGCGGTTGTCTTGTTGGTTCGGCTTCTCATGCTCCCCGCTCGCCTCGAATCCTCTGGCGTCGAGAAGCGGATTCTCCCCGGCGTAATCCCACATAGCCTTCAGATCGGAGAAAGCGGGATGACTATTGATCAGCAGGATGGAGTTCGACACAGGATCAAAGCCCGAAGCATCCTTTGCGGTGATCCCCAGCTCGATTTCCGTCCCGATGATCTTTTCGATCGCCATCTTGCCTCGCGAGAGAAGCTCTCCTACAATATCCGAGCTGCTGACAGATTCAGGGCCGATTACAGGTAATGACCAGTAGAGATCGTTTCGACCTTTCGGGACCGCTTTCCCTCTCGGTCGAAGACCGTCCGCACGTTGACGATCCGCTCGCTCCGCCGCCCCGCGATCTTCGCCCAATCATCAGGATTGGTGGTGTTGGGAAGATCCTCGTTCTCTCGGAACTCGGTCCGAACCGCATCGAATAGGTCCTCGATCGTAAGTCCCTTGACCCCTGTCGTAATCATCCGCTTTACCGCCCGTTTTTTGGCCCGGGTGCAGATCGACTCGATCATGGCGCCCGACACAAAGTCCTTGAAGTACAGGGTTTCTTGCTGCCCAGAGGCGTAGGTTACCTCCAAGAAGCGATGCTCGGGAACGGTTGCAAACAGAAGCTTGATCGCCTCAATGATCATTGCGAGCGCAGCCTTGTCCGGCGTCCCATGGGCCTTGAGCTCGCTCGCTGCGAACGGCAGGTCCGGGGTAAGATACTTTGTGAAAATCTCTTGGGCAGCTCCCTGGTCGGGGCGGTCGATCTTGATCTTGACGTCAAATCGGCCAGGGCGCAGCACCGCTGGGTCGATGAGATCCTGGCGATTCGAGGCCCCGATCACGATCACATTCTTCAACCCCTCGACCCCGTCGATCTCAGCCAAGAACTGCGGGACGATGGTGGACTCCACATCGGAGGATATGCCCGAGCCGCGCGTCCGAAAGAGGGAGTCCATCTCGTCAAAAAAGATCACGACGGGCGAGCCATCGTTGGCCTTCTCCTTCGCCCGTGCAAAGATTTCCCGGATCTGCCGCTCCGTCTCACCGACATACTTGTTCAGCAGCTCGGGACCCTTGACATTGAGGAAGTACCCTTTCACGTCCTGCCCGGTCTTCTTGGCCAACTGCTCCGCCAGAGAGTGGGCGATCGCCTTAGCGATCAAGGTCTTCCCACAACCCGGCGGGCCATAGAGCAGCACGCCCTTGGGGGGCTGCAGCTTGTGTTCCCGGAAATATTCCGCGTACAGGTAGGGCAGCTCGATGGCGTCTCTGATCATCTCGATCTGCGGGCCGAGCCCACCGATCGCGTCATAGCCGAGCTCAGGAACCTGTTCCAGCAGGAGATCTTGGACGTCACTCTTGGGCAGCTTCTCGAGAATATAGCCGGAGCGCGGGTCAAAGAGAAAATGGTCGCCCACCTTGAACGGGAGTTCCCTCAGCGGCTCGGCGAGTTCTACGACCCGTTCCTCGTCGGCGCGCAGGCTCACGATGGCCCGGCCTGGATCGAGACGGTCTTTCAGTGTGACGACCTCGCCCTGGCCCTCGAACCCGACCGCTTCGATCACGTTGAAGGCCTCATTCAGCACCAGCTCCTGGCCTTTGCGGAGGGTGTCGGGTTGCAGGGAAGGATGGAGGTTGACTTTCAACTTCCGGCCGCCGGTGTAGATGTTTGCCGTGCCGTCCTGGTTCATCGAGGAGAATGTCCCATAGGAACTCGGTGGCGCAGAGAGCCTTTCCACCTCCTCGCGAAGTGTGTTCAGCTGCTCCTTAGCCTGCTGTAATGTCTGAACGATCCGCTCGTTCTGGTGATGGGCCTGGCTCAATTGCTCGCGCGACTGATCAAGCTTGGATCGAAGGAACTCGAACTCCTTTGGGGTTTGGTCCAGTCGCCGTCGGAGGTGATAGATCTCCTCTTCGAGGGACTTGACCTGGGCCTGGAGAGCCTCGATCTCGTCCTCGTATTGAGAGAGCTTTCGCTGATACGATGTATCGCTCTTCGGAATCTGCTCGGAGAGCTTCCGCATCGTCTTTCTGAGGGAACTTAACTTCGTCGAGACATTTTCAGAGTCGCTCATGGCGGCCTGCCTCCCCGCGCCCTTCGTCCCCGGATTCACTGGTGCGCGTCACGGTGCAACGGGGGACGTGAAGCTTAGAGCAATATATTACTTCCGATTTCGGGGCTGTCAAGTTTTTTCCTGAGGCCATATCGGAAGAATCCGCTTCCAGAGCCAATTTTCGGCTTCCATCGACATTTCAGAGTTCAGGGTTCATACGTCATGGCAGAGGCCCGACGAGCGACATCTTTTTTTGGTTTGAACTATGAACGCCTTTCGTTCTACTCTGAACGCAGTTTCCCTTGTATGGTTCGCATTGGCGCGACCCCAGAGAATATGATATCGTAGGGGAAATTGTGGGCCGGGCCTGACTCACGCCGAGGCCTGCGCGTAGGAGCCGAGAATGCCAGGGCGGCGGATCCGCAAACACACCCGACGGGCGACCCGTGTTCTCCTTATCGTCGGTGCGATCTTCCTGTCCCTCCTCTTACTGATGGTGTTCGCATTGGGACGATGAGAGGAGGGAAAACGTTCAGAGTTCATGGTTCATGGTTCATAGAAGGACACCAACTGTGCATGTGCCCTGTTTTTCCTATGAACGATGGCCGGTATTCGGTCTACTATGAACGGTTTTTCTGTGATGGCTGAAATGATGTACAAATCCGGTTGCGAAAGATTATACTCAAGCGAGACGTCGGACTAAACGGAGTGTTCCCCCCATGCCAGCCGACAATGTCACGCCGATAGAGCTTCTGAAGATCTACTACTACCTGAAGCTGACCCGCGGCCTGGAGCAGCGGGTCAGCACTCTCTACCGACAGGGCAGGATTGTTGGCGGCGTGTACATCAGCGCAGGGGAAGAAGCGATCGCGGTTGGTAGCGCTGCTGCGCTTGAGGCCGACGATGTGATCGCACCCTCCCACCGGGACCTTGGCGCGAATCTCATGAAGGGGATCACCCCAAAGGAATACCTGGCCCAGTACCTCGGCAAGCAGACCGGGCTGACGCGCGGACGGGACGGCAATGTCCACTACGGCGACATCACGCGTGGCGTCATCGGCTTTATCAGCCCGATGGCCGACCTGCTTCCGGTAGCGGCAGGGGTCGGGTTGGCCTTCAAGCTGCGGCGTGAGCGCCGCGTGGTCGCGGCCTTCTTCGGCGACGGCGCATCGAGCCGGGGCGACTTCCACGAAGCCTTAAACCTCGCCGCAGTCATGAAGCTGCCTCTCGTCTTCATCTGCCACAACAACCAGTACGCATACTCCACTCCGCTGGAACGGCAGATGGCGATCGAGCATGTGGCCGACCGGGCGAAGGCCTATGGAATGCCGGGCGTCACGGTCGATGGCAACGATGTGCTTGCTGTCCGCAGCGCCGTCGCCGAGGCGGCATCTCGCGCCAGGCAAGGAGGAGGCCCCACCCTCGTGGAGGGGAAGACGATGCGGATGCGGGGCCATGCCGAGCACGATGACGCCTCCTATGTCCCAGCCTGGATGCTGGAGGAGTGGCGAAAGCTGGATCCGATCGACCGATTCGGAGCTTACCTGCGAGAGCGGCAGATCCTCGACGATGCCATCGCAAGGGAGATCGACGACCGCCTGTCCAAGGAGATCGAAGAGGCCGTAGCATTCGCGGAGGCCAGCCCATTTCCAGAAGGCAAGGACCTGCTCGAGGGTGTCTACGCCTCCTAGCGCCGAGCCAACTAGCTTCGCCTAGCGGCGTTGCTGGCCCCCTGACCACTCCCTGCGACGTACCCGAGGACGTACCCCTCGGTCAGGCCAGATGGCCGCGCCTGCACGCACCTTCGGCGGGTACCCGGCTCGCTACTTGGCCCGGCACATCGTGCATCAACCCTGGCCGACGAGAATTCGACACCGACTGACACGGAGAGACGATGGAGATCACCTACCTCGAAGCGATTCGGCAGGCCTTGTGGGAGGAGATGGACCGGGACGACCAGGTCTTCATGCTTGGCCAGGACATTGGCGTCTACGGGGGCGCGTTCAAGGTCACGAAAGGATTCCTTGAGAAGTTCGGACCGGAGCGGGTGATCGATACCCCCCTCTCCGAGTCAGCCATTGTCGGCGCCGCCATCGGCGCTGCCCTCATGGGGATGCGGCCCGTGGTGGAGATGCAGTTCGCCGACTTCATTTCCTGCGCCTTCGACCAGGTCGTCAATATGGCGGCCAAGCAGCACTACCGCCTCGGCGAACCCGTCCCGCTGGTCATCCGGGCGCCGTACGGCGGTGGCATCCACGCCGGGCCGTATCACTCACAATCTCCAGAGGCTTGGTTCTTTCACGTAGCGGGTCTGAAGCTGGTGGCCCCCTCTACCCCCCGCGATGCCAAGGGACTCTTGAAGGCCGCGATACGCGATCCTAATCCAGTCATCTACTTTGAGCACAAGTACCTCTATCGCCATATAAAAGGTGAGGTGGCGGATGGGGATGATCTGGTCCCAATCGGCAAGGCAGAGGTGAAGCGCCCAGGGAGCAGCGTGAGCGTCATCACCTACGGCGCCATGGTCCAACAGTCGCTCGGGGCGGCGGAAAAGCTGATGCCAGAGGGGATCGATCTCGAGGTGGTGGACCTCCGCACGCTTCAGCCGCTCGACATGACAACGATCCTCGCCTCAGTGGAGAAAACCGGGCGCGCCATGGTCGTTCACGAGGCGCCGAAGACGGGTGGGATAGGGGGCGATATCGCGGCCCGGTTGGCCGAGGAGGCATTCCACTACCTGGATGCCCCGATCCTCCGCGTGGCGGCCCCTCACACGCCCTTCCCATTCAGCCCGGTGCTGGAAGCGTCGTATCTGCCCAACGCCGACAAGATCGCCTTGAAGGCCCGAGAACTAGCCAACTTCTGAAATGCTCGGCAAAGAGGGCCGGCGTGCGTGTCGGCTCGCGACAGGATGCCACGGCACATTACTCCGCGGTGGAACGATTCCCACGGTACACCATGAACATTGAAATCATTATGCCCCAGATGGGGGAGAGTGTCGCCGAGGGGACGGTGGTCACCTGGCTCAAGAAGGTTGGTCAGCGGGTCGCCAAGGACGAGCCGCTGGTAGCCATTACCACTGACAAGGTGGATGTCGAGATCCCCTCTCCCGGCGCTGGCGTGGTCTCCAAGATCCTCGTCCATGAGGGGCGAGCCGCTCCGGTGGGGGCCGTACTGGCCTACATCAGCGAGCTGGCGGTAGCGGAAGAGGCCTCTGCCGGCGGTCCGATTGCTGCGATGGCGTCGAATATCACGCAGGCCATGCCGGCGGTCGGCTCGCCCGGACCTCGGCCGGAGGCATGGTACTCCCCTTCGGTCCTCCACCTCGCGGAGGAACACGGCGTGGACCTGTCACAGGTCAGAGGCACCGGCCCGGAAAGGCGGGTGACGCGGAAAGATATCCTGGACTTCATCGGGAAGGAGCCCAGTGTCACTGCGGCGTCCCCTCGGGGCGACCCTCAGACCTCCGGCCCTGCTGTTGAAGATCAGATCTTCCCGATCAGCCATCTCAGGAGAACGATCGCGGAGAATATGGTCCGGAGCAAGCAGACCGCTCCTCACGTGACCCAGATCCACGAGGTGGATGTCACGAGGATCGCCGGATACCGCGAGACCAACAAAAAGGCATTCTCCGAGCGGACCGGGATCAATCTCACATTTCTCCCCTTCGTGGTGAAGGCCACCGTGGATGCCCTGCAGGCCCACCCGCTGCTGAATGCCTCCTATGCCCACGAAGGGATCGTCGTGAGGAAGGCGGTCAACATCGGGCTCGCCGTCGCCCTGGAAGACGGCCTCATTGTCCCGGTGTTGCGGGACGCGGACAAGAAGAACTTCTTGACCCTGGCGAAGGAGTCGGCCCATTTGGCCGCGCGGGCTCGAGAGAAGCGGCTCAACCCCGAGGAGGTTCAGAAGGGCACGTTCACTGTCAACAACCTCGGCGCCTTCGGCGCCCTGATCGGGACACCGATCATCGTCCAGCCGCAGGTTGGGATCCTGGGCTTCGGCAAGGTAGTGAAACGACCGGTTGTTATCGACGACACCATTGCCATCCGCTCGATGGCCTACCTCTGTCTCTCCTACGACCACCGTTTGATCGATGGCGCCTACGCCGGCGCTTTCCTCAACCGTGTTCAGGCCAACCTTGAAGGGTTCGATGTCTCAATCGTTGAGTGAATCGTTCTTGAGTGGCCCGCGATCCCCCGAGATCCAGAGCCCGGCGAGGGCATGATGTCGAACCTGAGCAACATCCTCTGGTTCCTTTTTCTGATAGCGGCCTTCGCTCCCTATTTCCAGCAAAAGATGCTGGTGCTGGCGAGGCTTCGGTTGCTGCGGAAGCTCGAGCGGACGCGTGGGAGTCGGGTCATCACCCTCATCCACCGCCAGGAATCACGATCCTTTCTTGGCATCCCCATCATCAGGTACATCGACATCGATGACTCGGAGCAGCTCCTCCGGGCCATTCGCCTGACCCAGAAGGATCTCCCCATCGATCTCATCCTGCATACACCGGGAGGCCTGGTCCTGGCGGCCGAGCAGATCGCGCACGCCATCAAGGCGCACCCGGCCAAAGTGACGGTCTTCATCCCTCATTACGCCATGTCAGGCGGCACGCTCGTGGCCCTGGCCGCCGATGAGATCGTCATGGACGAGAACGCGGTCCTCGGCCCCATCGACCCCCAGCTTGGCGAATATCCGGCGGCCTCTATCCTCAAGGTCATCGAGATCAAAGACAAGGACGAGATCGAAGACAAGACCTTGATCCTGGCCGACGTTGCCCGAAAGGCGATCACCCAGATCACGACGTTCGTGCAGGATATCTTACGGGATAAGATGGAGCCGCAGCGTATGGAGATGGTGGTCAAGGCCTTGACCGAAGGACGGTGGACACACGACTACCCGATCCTGCATGAACAGATCAAGGAGTGGGGCCTGCCGATCCGGACCGAGTTGCCCGAAGAGGTCTACGCCTTGATGGACCTCTATCCGCAACCGACGCAGTACCGGCCTTCCGTCCAGTACATCCCTATCCCCTACCGGCGCGACGGGGAACCCCGGCCAAAGGGAGCCCCACCCCGTTAGCCTCCGCCGAGGGTCCTTCAACTCTTCCTTGACCGCTGCGGTCGGATGACGGTGGGCGGGCTCTCGATTTCGCTCGGCGCTTACCGACCGTTCGAGGATCCTCTCGGCAGCCGAAACAAAAAGGGCTGACCCACCAAGGGTCAGCTCAATGATCGGTTACTCCAGGGATGTCGGATCGATCAGAATGGGGATCTGTTCATGATCTGCCCCGGGCAGGTCGGCCTCTCACCTGTTTCACCTCGGACCCGCCGAGGTTAGTGGGCGCAGCCTCACCCGCCCGCGCCACAACCCCCTCACCCGCCGCCGGCGCCAGCGAAGCCCCGCTCTCCCGTGAAGCTGAAGGCGGAGAACTGCCTTTCAACAGACGCGCCAGGGCAGCTCGGACATTCCACGCGAACATTGTCTCGCAAGACGAGTTGTTCAAACACCTGACCGCAACTTGCGCAGCGATACTCGTAAATCGGCATCCGGTACCCCATCCCCCGGGTTATTCTCCCCCGCGCTGGACGTAGCTCTTCACAAACTCCTCGGCATTCTCCTCAAGGACCTCATCGATCTCGTCCATGAGTTTGTCGAGGTCTTCCTTCAGCTTCTTGCCTTTCTTGATCGTCTCGGGATTGGGCTGGCCAGCCTCTGGTGGGCTTCCGCCAGCGTCACGCTTTTGTTTTCGCTCCTGCTCTGCCATGCCATCCTCCTCCCTGGCTCACCGGGCCGCCTGCCACACAAGGTGCTGCGCCTCTGGTATCAGGAGTTTCGTCAGGGCGAGGCGCACGCCATGCTCCGAACCCGGCAGGCACACGATCACCTTCCCTTTCGCCGCCCCGCAGAGCGCGCGGCTCATCAAGGCTGCGCTGCCGACTTCCTGGAAGCTCAGGTTCCTGAACAGCTCACCGAAGCCCGGCAGCTCCTTGTCCAATAGGGGACGAACGGCCTCAATCGTCTGATCCTTCTTGCTGAGCCCGGTTCCGCCCGTCATGACGATCAGATCGATGTCTTCCTCACACAGCTTCTTGACCACATCCTTCAGGCCCTTGGGATCGTTCTTCACTATCATAGACGCGACGTGGGAGTGGCCGGCCTCGTTCAATAGCGATTCAATCAGCCGGCCTGAATGGTCGTCTTCCGGCTTGCGGCTGTCGGTGATGCTCAGCCTCGCGTATCGGATCGGACCGACCTTCTGTGACTCTGCACGATGATCGTGAACACCCATCGCTTCTCCGATTGTTCCTAGTGCCGTTCCAACTTGTTCGGATAAATGACAAGATTTTGCGACGGCCGATCCAGATGCCTGCTGGTCATTGTGATGTTAGGCGGATAAAGTTGGAACGGCACTAGGAGATTTCCTTCTCGATCCGTAATACAATGGAATACTCGATCCCGGTCAATGCGGACAGCCGCAACAGGTCCCGTTCCGTGATCTTATTACCCTGCTCCCGGATGGAGATAAGCTCCTGCCGGATCCGCTCCAACGCACCCTCGCTCTCGACTGCCATGATGGGCATTACTCCCTTCACCGGGCCTGACCCTCCTCTCCCCCACCCGCAGATCTTGTCGGCCTCGAGGAAGCCTCCCCGGCCTTCGAATGAACCCTTCGGCGCATGATGTAGTCACTCCAGAACAATCAACGAGACTGAATGATAGGAATCGCCAAAGCCTCTACCCTGATTCGCTCCGCCAAAGCGCCGGCAAGCTTTCGGTAGATCTCGGCCATCGGAGACTCCGGCGCACGAATCAGGATCGGCTGGCCCAGGTCACCGCCAATACGGAGCTCCTGGTCCAGCGGGATCTCGCCCAGGAGCGGAACCCCAAGTCGCTCGCTCGCCTTCCTGCCCCCTCCACGACTGAAGATCTCAGTCGATTCATGACAGTGGGGACAGATGAAGTAGCTCATGTTCTCGATGATGCCCAACACCTTCACCTTCAACTGACGGAACATTCCGAGCGCCTTCGAGGCGATCCGCATCGCCACATCCTGCGGCGTCATGCAGATGACCACCCCGGTCAAGGGGATCGTCTGAGCCAATGTGAGCTGCGCATCACCCGTGCCGGGGGGAAGATCGATCAACAGGTAGTCCAGGTCTCCCCACTCCACCTCGCGGAGGAACTGCTGGATGGCACCGGCCACCATGGGCCCGCGCCAGATCACCGGCGAGTTGTCCGGCATCAGGAAGCCCAGCGACATCAGCTTGATGCCGAATCCCTCAAGCGGCTGGATCTTCTGCCCCTCGCCTTGCGGCGCTCCATGGACCCCCATCATGATGGGGATACTGGGCCCGTAGATGTCGGCGTCCAGCAATCCAACCTTCGCCCCGGTCGCCGCAAGGGCCACCGCCAGATTGACTGAGATCGTGGACTTCCCGACGCCGCCCTTCCCGCTGGCGATAGCGACGGCGTGCTTCACCCCAGGGATGGCTCCCGTCTGGTGTTCGCTAGCCACTGATCTCCCCCTCTTGTCGCACTCGTCGCCCCGCCGTACCTTTCGCGATGGCGACGCCGTTACTGTCCCGTTCTGCGTTCATCGTTCCTTCCTCACTCATTCAAACGGTCCTGCTCATTTGAACTCTAAGTGAGGCTCACCTGTACTGTCAAGCATCTTTCGTCCCGCTATTCCCTCGCACCGCGCGCCCCGCTGCCGCCACCAGGACCAGCGTCCGCGCCCTTCCGAGCAAAGCGGGCAGCGATTGCCCGCTCGAGTCCCCCTGAGGCACCGGCGACGACGGTCACCTTCCCCTTCAGCATCACGTATTGCGCGGCTGGATTAATTGCATGAACTCAGTTCGGGTTTCTAATCGGTCCCGGAAGAGCCCGTGCATCGACGAAGTAATCGCGCGGCTGTTCTGCTTCTCCACGCCGCGCATCATCATGCAGAGGTGATAGGCTTCAATGATGACCGCCACGCCGCGTGGCTGTAGCGCCTTCAGGATCGCATCGGCGATCTCGCAGGTCAGGCGTTCCTGCACCTGGAGTCGGCGACTGTACATCTCGACGAGGCGCACCAGCTTGCTTAGCCCTACGATCTTCCCGTCCGGCAGGTAGCCGACGTGACATTTGCCGAAAAATGGCAACAGGTGATGCTCGCAGAGAGAGTAAAAATCAATGTCCTTTACCAGAACGATCTCGTCGTAGTGCTCCCGAAAGATCGCCTCGTTCAGGACATCTTCGACCCGCTGTCCGTACCCGGAGGTCAGGAACTCGAACATCCGCTCCACGCGCTCGGGGGTCTTGAGCAACCCATCCCGGTGGGGATCCTCGCCGATCTCCTTCAGCAGGTCTTTCACTAACCGTGCGATCATTCTCGCGCTCCTCGTGCGGTGGACAGTTCACAGTTGACAGTTCACTGCAAGAAAAGGAATCTCGGGTTGATGTTTTACTGTCAACCGTAAGCCGTGAACGTCTTTCGGCTACCATGACCATTTTAGAGGAGCATGTCAGGATGCGCAAGGGAAACCGCCCAGCGCCGCGAGAGAGCGCGGATGGGGATCAGGGAGTGGCCTTGGAGGCGGGAAAGACAGCTTCCAAGAACTGCTTGAGGATCCGTGCGGTTAATCCCCAGATGACATGCGAGCCAACCGTGTAATAGTATACCGGAGTTTTCCCGCCATCGCGATCCCACAACTCCTCTCTGAACCGGGAAGGATCGCACAGGAGAGACAGGGGGATCGGGATCAGCTCGACAATCTCGGCCGGGTTCACTCGAAACGAGTAAGGATAGGGGATAAATCCCACGAATGGCGTGACGACGAAGTTCGAAGTCGCTGTAACGGTGTCGTCCAGCTCCCCCAGGACCTCGACATCGCCGGGTCTCAGACCGACCTCCTCCTCGCTTTCCCGAAGGGCCGTCGCGTGTGGGTTTTGATCCTCGGGCTGTTGGGTGCCTCCCGGAAAGGCGATCTGGCCCTTGTGGTGCGGCAGCTCTTCGCTCCGTTTGGTGAACAGGACCTGAAGGCCGTCCCCATCCTCGTACACGGGCATGAGGACGGCAGCTCTCCTGAGACGGGGGTCGGCAACAATCCGTCGACTCCGTTTCGCGAGGGCTCTGCGGATCTGCTCCTTTGTCGGTGGGATCATGCCCCTAGGCTCCTCCAACTATTTCGCCCTAATTTGGTAGGACACTGTGCCGGACCAAGAAACGAGCGTAGCAAGGCGCGGACCCCAGGGCCGCACCCACTGCGCGGGTACCCGGCGTACAGTCTGGTACGTCGCAGGGAGCGCCCTGGGGGCCAGCAACGCCGCTAGGCGAAGTTAATTGGAGCGGCA
>JACQQF010000025.1 GCA_016207095.1 Candidatus Methylomirabilota bacterium
CGAACAGAGCAGCCCGCCCTTAGCAGGACTGATCGCCAATTTCACCCTTTCCTCGATCGCAGAGCGACACACAAGGCAGCGGTACAGCTCCAGAAGATATCCGGCAATCCTCAAGAGGCGGATCTCAAAGGTTCGCAGAAGCTTGGGATCGTCGTGAGAAACCAGCAGGATAAGGGCATCCCGGAGCAGGAGGTAGATCTCCTCGCTTGGCTCCGCGTCCTCGACCGCCGCCCCTGCCAGCTCTACCAGGTAGGCGCCACGGCTGAGCCGCCCCAGCTCTTCCTTGAGAGGGGAAAACGGCTCAATGACTGAGAACTCATTGATCGCGTGTAAGGTCCGATTGGGCCACTCGAAAAAGACGAGTTGTCCGAGCGTGAACAGCTCGAGTGTCCCGCCGAATCGACTGCGGACCCGCCTCGCCCCCTTGGCGACCGCTCGGACCTTTCCCAGCCTCCGGGTGAAGAACGGAATGATCCGATCCGCCTCGCCGAGGTTGTGCCCGCCGATCACAATCGCTTCAGTCGTTTGTAATGGCATGTGTCTAGCGTCCTGAGTTAGAAATTCGGACCATAATTTTTCCCCTCCCCCTTAGATGGGGGAGGGCTTGGGTGGGGGTGAAGACGGGGCAGATGCCTGATACTCACTCACCCTCCCCCACGCCCCCTCCCGTCGAGGGAGGGGGGATTTCTGAAGCAAACTTCTGATTCAGGACACTAGCGAAAAGTGCGGGGTGCGGAGTGCGAGGGTCGAGTGATGCGCACCCCGCACCGTACTTACCGTACCTCGCACTGTTATCACTGTAGATACCCGAAACGCTTCAGGGCTTCGTCGTCCCTCTGCCAGTCGGCCCGGACCTTCACCCACAGCTTCAAAAAGACCTGCGTGCCGAGGACCGTTTCGATCTCGGGCCTGGCCTGCTCCCCGATCTTCTTCAGCATCGCGCCGCCGCGTCCGATAATGATCCCCTTCTGAGAGTCCCTTTCGACATAGATGGTCGCCTCGACGTCGGTGAGCTTGCGCCCTTCCCGCGCTTTTACTTGCTCCACCTCGACGGCCATCGCATACGGCACCTCCTGGTAGGCCAAGTGAAAGACCTTCTCTCGGATCAGTTCTGCGATGATGAACCGTTCGGGCTGGTCAGTCAGTTGATCGAGCGGATAGAGGGGCTGCCCCTCTGGCAGGTATCGGATCAGCAGCGACTCGAGGACCTCAATGTTGTCCCCTTTGGTGGCCGAGATCGGAACGATCTCGACAAGCGGCAAAAGCCCTTGGAACCGATCGATCGTGGGAAGGAGCCGCTCTTTCTCGACCAGATCGACCTTATTGATTGCCAGGAGAACCGGAGACTTGACGCCTCTAAGGGCCTCCAGGATCAGTTTATCATCCAGGGAGAGCGGGTCGGCAGCCTCTACCATCCAGAGGATCAGGTCGGCCTCCTGTAGGGTGTTCATGGCCGCCTTCACCATCACCTTATGGAAATAGCCGCCCGCTCCTTCGACTTGGCTCAGGACATGCTTGCGCATCCCCGGCGTATCGAGGAAGATCACTTGGGCCCCGGGCAGATTCTTGATTCCCGCGATCCGTGTCCTGGTGGTCTGGGGCTTGGGTGACACGATCGAGACCTTTTGGCCAAGAAGGCGGTTCATCAGTGTCGATTTCCCTACGTTTGGCCGCCCCACGATGGCCACAAAGCCGGACCTGAAAGAGTTCGCTTCCACGATCAGAATCTCTTCGGTTGATTCAGTTCCAGAACTTTCTTCAGCAACCCATTCAGTTTCGCCAGATCGTCCGAAATGAGTTTTCCGGGCCGATAGAGGATTTTTCTGATAGACACGGTGGCTAATTGAATTCTGACCACAGAAGGCGCCACTAAATTGGCCTCCCGCCAGCCTCGAATCGGAAAATCGCTGGGTACGCGGGGAGGATGGGTTGTGACTGCCGCAATGATTACGTCCCCTCGCCGATTATATTCCCCGCCACTTATGACGACCGCCGGCCTGACCTTTGCCGCTGGTTTATCGCGAAACGGAAAGGCGACCAGCACGACGTCGCCCTTTGCGTATCCCATAGATGTCTCTCCATTGGTCATACACTGCGTCTGCTGGATTATCCCACGTCCCGGCGAAGACCTCTTCCGCAACGGCCGAAAACGGAGCGATCTCTGCGGCCTGCGAACGCCGTCGCGCGACTCTCGAGTTGGTGAGGATCAAACTATTGAGGCTTTCCTCATCGATTCGTACCGTCCGACCAAGCTTTACGACATGCAAATGCCCTCGATCAATCCACCGCCTCACCGTCCGCGGACTCACCTTCAGTCTCTCCGCCACCTCGCGGATAGTCAGAAACGACGTGGCCGGTCGCTGATCGTGAGGTATTCTCATTCCCCCTCCTCTCTTCCTTACATCGAACTGACGGAAGTATTCGCCTATAGTCCCGATCCCGGGTCGAGGGACCGATCATAGGCGAGGTGACCACTTCTGTCAATAACTGACCGCAATTGACACAGAGTCTTCGTGACCCACGAACTAATACAGACGCAGTAAGTAGAGTGTCATTGCTCTGGAAGTCCCCCTCACCCAGACCCTCTCCCACAGATGGGGAGAGGGGACCTCAGGGGAGGATGCTGGACTTTCATGCCCATGGGCGTGCCGCAGGTACATGAGGTATTGTGAGGGAACGAAGTGACCCCTTCGGCTGCGCTCAGGGCAGGCTGCGCAATCTGAAATGGCGGGATTGCTTCGCTTCGCTCGCAATGACCATGTAACAGCATTTAACGCATTTGTATTAGTCTGTCGAATTTCGCTAACGGAGTGACAGTCGAAGAAGGGCGGCGGGATCGATGCGGGCGCCGTTGAGGCGAACGCCGAAGTGCAGATGCGGCCCGCTGGCGCGCCCCGTTGCCCCGACCTTGCCGATCTCCTGCCCCTTTTGCACCGCGTCACCG
>JACQQF010000023.1 GCA_016207095.1 Candidatus Methylomirabilota bacterium
CTAATCTGCGCACTTTGGCCGCACGAATCCCGGTGGGTGGGAGTTCGACCTTGCCGCCCTTCCGCCGGGTATGCTACGATGCCAGTATGCCGATCAAACATATCATCGTCGGGACCGCCGGCCATATCGACCACGGGAAAACCTCTCTGGTAAAAGCCCTGACCGGCATCGACACCGATCGTCTCAAGGAAGAGAAAGAGCGGGGGATCTCGATCGAGCTGGGCTTCGCCAACCTGGCCCTTTCCGAGGAGGTCCATCTCGGGATCGTGGACGTTCCCGGTCACGAGCGCTTCGTCAAGACGATGCTGGCCGGGGTCGGGGGGGTCGATTTGGTGATCCTGGTCATCGGCGCCGACGAAGGGGTGATGCCGCAGACGCGGGAGCACCTCCACATCTGCGAGATGCTTCAGGTCCAGCGCGGTCTGGTCGCGCTCACCAAGGTCGATCTCGTCGAGCCTGATTGGCTGGGGATGGTGCAAGCCGATCTGGAGGGATTCCTGGCCGGGACCTTTCTCGAGGGCGCGCCGGTGATCCCGGTGTCGTCGGTGAGCGGGCAGGGACTCCCGGAGTTGCGTGCGGCCCTGCTGGGTTTGGCTGAGATGGTCGAGTCGAGGCGCCACGACGGGATCGTCCGTCTGCCGATCGACCGTGTCTTTACCATCAAGGGGTTCGGCACCGTGGTCACCGGCACCCTGTGGTCCGGGACACTGAAAGTCGGAGACGAGGTCATCGTCCTGCCGCAGGAGCTTCGTTCAAGGGTCCGCCGGCTGCAAGTCCACGGCAAGACGGTAGAACAGGCATGGGCCGGACAGCGGACGGCGGTGAATCTGCCCGGCCTGGAGGTGGAGCAGCTCGACCGAGGCGATCTGCTGGCGTTTCCCGGCGCGCTCAAGCCGACCCCGGCCCTGGACGTCTCGTTGGCGCTTTTGAAGGACGCGCCTCGTGCCTTGCGGAACCGGGCCAGGGTCCGGTTCCACTTGGGGACAAGCGAGGTGCTGGCCCGCGCCGTCCTGCTCGATCGGGAGGAGCTGAACCCCGGCGAGGAGGCATTCGCCCATCTGCGGCTTGAAGCCTCGGCCACCGCGTTGGCGGGCGACCGGTACGTCATCCGGAGCTATTCCCCCGCCCTGACCATCGGAGGCGGCAGCATCCTCGACCCGACACCGCCTGTCCGGCGGCGGCCCAGGGCGCAGTTGTTGGAACATCTCAAGGTGCTGCAGACCGGCACATCGGGTCAGCAGGTGGAGCGCCTGCTGTTACAGGCCGGTCCAGTGCCGATCTCTCTGGACGCGCTGAGGGCCTCTGCCAGCCTTGACGAGACCACGTTGAGGGGAGAGCTCACGCGCCTCATTGAGGCCGGCGTGGCCGTTCCCCTGAGCGGAGCGAAGGGCGAGCTGGGGTATCTCCACCGTACCAGCTACGATCGCCTCGCGGCGGAGATTCTTTCCCGCCTCGAAGAGTTCCACAGGAAAGAGCCCCTGAAAGACGGGCTGCCCAGAGAAGAGCTTCGGTCGAAGCTGCCCCAGGTCGGACCGACCCTTTTCGCCCGCCTGGTGCAAGGTCTGGTAGGGGAGCGGCGGATCGCCATCGATCGAGAGAAGGTGCGACACTATCTGCATCGACCGACCTTCTCGGATGAGGAGCAGGCGCTAAAAAGGCGGCTGGAAGCGATTTACCGAGCGGGAGCGTTTCAGCCCCCCGATCTGGGGCAGGCGCTTGCCCAAGCACAAGGGACGGGCCGGGCGGCGGTCACAATCTTTCATCGTCTTGCCGATGATGGGACGATCGTCAAGATAAAGGACGACTTCTACTTGCATCGTGACCATTATGAGCGGGCGAAGGAGATCCTGCTCGACCATTTCAAACTCCATGCCACCATCACCGTCCCGGAATTTAAGGACCTCCTGGGCGTGAGTCGAAAGTTCGCCATCCCCTTGTTGGAGCATTGTGACAGTGTCAAACTGACCCGTCGCCAGGGAGACGAGCGGGTCCCGTACGCGTAGGGGCCTCGCGGGGAGGAAGGTGCATGTTCGGATTGGGGATCACGGAATTGCTGGTGATTATGATTATCGTGTTGATCGTCTTCGGCGCGAGTCGGCTGCCGGAGATCGGCAGCGGTCTGGGCAAGGCGATCCGCGGCTTCAAGGAGTCGGTGACGGGGAAAGACGCCATTGACGTCACGCCAAAGAAGGAGCCAGGGAAGGAGAAAACGTCCGGTGAGGAGGGGAAGCCGTAGCGCTTTTCAGGAGGAGCTGGTCACACCCCGCCTCAGCTCTCGGCAGGCACGTTGGAGCGCTTGCACGGCCCGCTGAGAGGCCGGCTGACGAGAGCGTGTTGTTTTCTTCACGAGCTGTTCCAGCGTTCCGATCGCCTCTAGAAGCATAGCGCTCTCCGTTCCCGCCTGTCTTTTCCGGTACCGGCCTGCCCAATCCGCCGCCCGCAATACCTCTTTCTGTTCGAGCGGATATCGACCCGCATCCCGCTGACCCCGCCTCATCCGGCGATGGGTATCCAGGACGCGGATGATCTCCGATAACAGCGGGATGTCCCCTCGCGATACCTTGGCCACCTCCAGCAGCAGGGCTCTCCTGTCCTCCTCTCGACCGAGTCGCCGGAGTTCCTCTGGTAGGAGATGAGAAAGCGCCTCGTCTTGAAAAAAGTAGGCGAGAGGGATAGCCAATGCCTCGCTGAGCTTCCGCAATACCTTGAGCGACGGGAGTTGCGCCCCTCGCTCAATCTTCCCGATATAGGTGTAGTCCAGCCTCCCGACGGTCTTATTGGCCAGCTCCTTCTGGGTCAGATTCCGCATCCTTCGAATCCGCCTCAGGCGCTGGCCGATCTGGGTCTCCAGCTCTGCGCTCACGCATTCCTCCTCGTGGCGAACAGTACTTCGCTTTTCCACCGAAGTCAATAGGATTTCCAGCCCTTCCCCGATCCCAATGTGTCATCGATGGAGATAAATAGTCTGTATTTTACTTGACAATCATGTTTATATATCCTACCTTCACGAAGGAAGAACAGGAGAACGGGATGGATGAACGGGTCAGGCTGTTAAGGCGAGTCTGCCGATCTCAATGGTTTCCATCTATATCCAGAGAGGGGCTGAAGCTGTATCTGCTCCTGCTGGTGTCAACCGTCAGAATCGGGCACGAGGGGCAGATCCCATGGGGGGTCCTTAAGAGGAGCCTGGGAGCCTCGTTAACGATTGAGAGAGTCGAGCGTTTGGCCGAAGTCTTGAGGCGGTATGGGCTTGCCCACCTCCGCCTGACCGGCTCGTCACACCGAGCCCGGCGTCAGCGAGGAGGTGCTACACCTGAGGTTCGCTTTACGGTCCTCCGTCCTGGAGGTGCGCGAGATCCGACTTCGAAGGGCTCGAAACAGTAGAGAGAGAGCGGGGATGGATGACCCAAGCCCGCCGACAAAAGGTGCTTTTCACGTCCTGGTCGCGGATGATAGTCAAGAGACCCGCGAACTGCTCTTTGAAGCCTTGAGCTCTATTGATTGCACCGTTACCTGCGTGAGGGACGGTCTGGAGGCGCTTGCCAGCTTGGAGACTAAGCTGTACGATCTGCTCATCACTGACTATAATATGCCTCGTCTCAATGGATTGGCGCTGCTCAGACGCGTCCAGACCTTCACCTGCCCCCCGCCGGCGATTCTGATCACGGGGCAGGCTTCATCCGACGTCATTGAGGAGGCAAAGCGGGCGGGGGTCATCCTCGTGATCCCCAAGCCTATTACCATCCCTCTTCTTCTCTCTCTCGTCGAGTTCATCAAGGGTCACCGGTTCGCCCTCTAACTCTTCATCGAGTTAAGGTCTGCGAAGGACGGGACCCCTCCGAACCCAGTGGCCAGTTTGATTGCACGCACCACCGCGTGGGCGACGGCATCTGCCGCAACGACTCCCAGGCCGTTCAGGTCGGCTGCTACTCGGCCGGTGGCCAGGACGAAGATCGCGTCGCCGTCAAGGGTCGTGTGGACCGGACGGATGGTCCGGGCGAGACCGAGTTGAGCCTGTTGGGCGAGCTTGGTAGCCTCCACCTTGCTCAACCGCGCGTTGGTGGCGACCGCGACGAGCGTGGTCGATTCCCGACTATACCCCCGTGGACGGACCCCGGTGCGCATCTGCGCTGCGGTATCGATGAGGTTTAGACCATTGGGCCCGTCCCTCGAGCCGGCAAGAATCTGACCTGTTTTCGGGTCGATCACGTCCCCGAAGGCGTTCACCACGACAAGGGCGCCGACGGCGATCCCGCTCGGGAGCGTCAGGCTGCTCGTCCCCAGACCCCCTTTCATCGCACACTCGATCCCCATAAGCTTGCCCACGGTTGCGCCGGTCCCGGCGCCGACGCTCCCCTCCTCAATCACCTCTGACGTCGCGGCCTGGCAGGCTCGATACCCCATGGTTCGATCAGGTCTGACGCGGAAGTCGCCCACCCTGAGATCGAACAGGATGGCGGCGGGAACGATCGGCACTCGGGTGACGCCCACATCGAAACCCACGCCTCGTTCTTCCAGATACTCCATCACGCCCCCGGCAGCGTCGAGGCCGAAGGCCGACCCGCCGGCCAGGAGGAGGCCGTGAATCCGCTCGACGAGATGCAGTGGGGACAGGGGGTCGAGCTCCCTCGTGCCGGATGCCGATCCCCGAATATCGACGCCGCCCACGGCGCCTTCCTCGCACAGGAGGACCGTGCAACCGGTAATGGCCTGACGGTCGGTGCAATGTCCGACCCGGATCCCTTCGATGTCGGTGATCTGTCCACTCATAGCCTCTCCTGGAGGGCTGCCGGCATAGGCGGCGACGGCACCCGATTCTACTGAAGAGCCGGCAATCCCGCAACGGAAAGCGTCAGAGCCTGCGAAATCGTTTGACAGGTGAAGGCCACGATGGTATTCATGGCCGCGGGAGGGCCTACCTGTGAGGAGGGATGCGATGCGAAAAGTGATTGGTGCGCTGTGCGCCGGGTTATTCCTGTTGAGCCCACAGGGTTGGGGCGAGGCAGCGGGCACAAAGAGCCTGAAGGCCGTCATCGAGATGGATGCCGGCAAGATCACCATCGAGCTGTACGAGAAGGACGCCCCCGGCACCGTGGAGAACTTCGTGAAGTTAGCCAAGCGGGGGTTCTACGACGGGCTCACCTTTCACCGGATCGTGCCGGGCTTCGTCGTCCAGGGCGGCGATCCGAACGGGGACGGGACCGGCGGGCCCGGCTACCAGATCAAGGGCGAGTTCAACTCGCGGAAACATGTGACCGGGACCGTCGCCATGGCGCGATCGGCATCGCCCGATAGCGCGGGGAGTCAGTTCTATATCACCCTGGCGCCGCAGCCCTTCCTGGACAACAAGTACAGCGTGTTTGGTCAGGTGCTGGAAGGGATGGATGTAGTCATGAAGATCAAGCGGGGCGATCGCATGAAGAAGGTGACCATTGTGGAGGCCACCCGCTGAGCAGTCTCCTGGCCGGCCCTTGCGCCGCCAAGGCGACGATCGTTGCGCGCCTCGAAATCGTTGATGCCTCCTTCTTATGAGACGTGCACAGTTCACGGATGACGGCGCCGAAGCATCAGACGGTGAACGCTCCACCGTGAACTGCGGGCAGTTCGGCGAACCAGACGTTCCGAGGGTGTGATGGCCCACCAGACAATTTTTGTCGTCGAGGATAACCCGTTGAACCGCGAGCTGGTCGTGGACCTCCTGGAGGGCGCGGGTTACACAGTCCTTCAGGCGGATGAGGGTGTCGGTCTCCTGGAGCGGGTGAAGGCAGGTCGGCCGGGCCTGATCCTTCTGGACCTCCAGCTCCCCGGGCTGGATGGTGTCACTCTCGCCCGCCAGCTCAAGGCCGACCCCGCAACCCGGGAGATCCCGATCGTAGCGATGACCGCCTATGTCCGGCTGGAGGATCAGGAGCGAGCTATGGCGGCAGGCTGTGACGGCTATCTTCGCAAACCCCTCGACACGCAGGGGTTCCTCCAGACTGTGGCCCGACACCTGGGCAGGTGAGGCCGGTATGACTGAGCGCAAGCGGGCGGAGGCGGCCCTCCGAGCCCTCTATCGAGCGAGCCTCGAGGTCCAGGCCCCGATCACGCTCAGCGAGCGGCTCGACCGTTTGCTGCAGACGGCCCATGACGTCCTCTCCCTGGACCGGCTCAACATCCTCCTCGCGGACCCCGAAGGCCGGTGGCTTCAGGCAGTGGCGAGTTTGGGGACCGACGAACCTTTGGAGTCGATTCGGGTCCCGATCGGACCGGAAGGGGGAGGGTTGGCCCAGGCCTACCTCACCCAGCAGATGATCGTCTGGGACGGCCGAGCTCCCGTGTCCGAGGGCCTCCGACTGCAGCCCCCCTATGACCGGATCGCGGCCCTGCGTTCCCAGGTCTTCGCCAACGTACCCCTGGTCGTTCAGGGCCGGGCGATCGGGGTCCTCGGAGCCGATCGGAAGCACAGCCGGCGGCCTCTTAGCCCATCCACCCTAGACCTCCTTCAGCTCTTCGCTACTCAGGCCGCCCTTGCGATCGAGCAGGCCCGGCTCTACGAGGAGTTGAGGCTGTCGGCGGTCCAGCTAGAGGCCAAGGTCAAGGATCGGACCCAGGCGCTTGAGCAGGCGATGCGCGAGGCGGAGGCGGCCTCCCGTCACAAGTCGGAGTTCCTGGCCAACATGTCCCACGAACTCCGGACGCCGCTGAACTCGATTCTCGGGTTCTCTGAGCTACTCCAGACTCAAACCTTCGGTCCCTTAACCGAGAAGCAGGCTCGGTACGTGTCCAACATCCACACCAGCGGGCGGCATCTGCTGGCGCTGATCACCGACCTCCTGGACCTCTCCAAGGTGGAGGCGGGGAAAATCGAGCTCTACCCTGAGCCTGTTCATCTGCGCCTGGAGATCGAGGCCGCCCTGGCGGACATCCATCCACAGGCCGCGCCGAAGGGGTTGGCCCTCGAGCTCCATGTGGACGAGGCTCTCCCGCCGCTCACCGCCGATCCGCTTCGGTTCAAGCAGATCCTCTACAACCTACTGTCGAACGCCGTAAAGTTCACCCCGAGCGGCGGGCGGATCACGGTCACCGCCAAGCGAGTTCCGAGTTCCGAGTCCGTTGTGCGGAGTGGGGTTGATCCCGCATCGCACCTCGCACGCCGCACCTCGGACCCGAACGAGTTCGTCGAGATTTCGGTGGCCGACACAGGGATCGGTATCAAGGTCGAAGACCTGCCCATGCTCTTCCAGCCCTTCACCCAGCTCGAGCCCACCTTCGTGAAACGCTATCAGGGGGCTGGCCTCGGCTTGGCCCTCACCAAGCAACTCGTCGAACTGCACGGCGGCACGCTCTGGGCCGAGTCGTCGGGGGAAGGACGGGGGAGCACCTTCAGGGTTCTCCTCCCAATGGCCGGACCGCGGGGCGCATATCGACTCCTCCTTGTGGACGACGATGAGACCCTTCTGGCCACTCTCCGGGAGGCGCTGGAGACCGCCGGGTACCAGGTGGCGACGACAGGGGACGGAGCCAGCGCCCTGGCACAGGTCGCTGCGGCCCGCCCCGATCTGGTGATCCTGGACCTGCAGCTTCCCTCTGTAGACGGATGGGCGGTCCTCCGGCAGCTCCGAGGGGACCCCGGTGCCCCTGCGCTTCCGGTCCTGGCCATCACCGGGGTGGATGTGGAGCGGGGCGACGAAGTGCTCACCGCGGGGGCAAACGAGTTCCTCACCAAGCCTTTCTCCCTGACCGTCCTGGAGAGCACGGTGCGACGGCTCCTGCAGTCGGGTGCGTCAGTGGCACCGTCTCGGGGGTGAACGGCGATCGTCTCAATGACACCCGCAGATGATCGATCTTCTACGGGCCTGCCACACTCTTCTATCCGTCACGAAGTAACGTCAGGGTTCACGCCACGTCGGTTTCCCCGAGCCGGATACTATGGATGAATGAGCGACTGGCGGCAGGCGCGCGAGCACAGGAGCCTTCGCGTGGTGTGCGTGTCGGCCCAGCACTTCGGGGGGCGGAGCCTATCTGACATGAGCAGCCGGCTGTGGGCATCGTGGGTGGTGGCAGGCCGCGCGAAGCGCCTGTTCGTTGGTGGGGACAGCGGCTATTTTGATGGTTTCAGGGAGGTGGGGAAGAGGTTCGGGTCCTTCGATCTGGCTGCCGTGGCCATCGGCGCCTGTAAGCCGGCGTACATCATGAAAGCCGTGCATACGACTCCGGAGGAGGCGGCCCAGGTTTACAGTCAGATGAGCCGGCCTCGAAGGTATGCGCTGAGGTAATCGACGACCGTCACGATCAGATAGAGAGCCAGAAGCAGCGTGAGCAGGCGGTGCTCCAAGAAGAGACTGATGGCGATCTGGATCTGCTGGCCCAGGCCGCCGGCCCCGACATAGCCCAGGATCACCTACGCGAGTCAGAGGCTAAGTATGATGCGAACCCGGCTCTCGACCTCGGCCTTCAAGGTATCAGGTAAGGCACCAATCTCTTGCCGGAAGGATTCGTTGGCGACAGCAATCAATTGACCCAGGAGGAGATCGCTTTCATGTGCTATCCCGCCTTGCCCCTTCTTCATGCGCAGCCTGAGGATGCCGGGGTTTTGAACCAGGCTGGTGGTTGTGGGGATCACGATGGTGGAGGGATAACCCGCGTCATTCACAAGATCAGATTGGAGCACGATGGCGGGCCGGAGCTTACCCGGCTTTGTTTTGATGCGTGGATTGAAGTCTACGACGTACAGGTGGCCGCGCTTGATTTCCATTCAGCGATCACGGATGCGACGCGCAACTCCTGCAGGGAATAATTCTCGGTTCTCCTCTTTGTCAGCGGCCGCGCAGCGGCGCACGGATTCCTGAATCTCGCGGCGGAGGCGTTCTTCCCCGGTTTTCTTTTCTAACGCCTTCAAGGCTGCGCGGATTAACCCTGATTTGGTAGGGATCCTCAATTCCTTGCGGAGCCTATCAATCTGATGTTCCTCCTCTTTTGAAACCGCTATTGCTCCCATAATGTCCCTCCTAATTACTTTTCTTATGACTTAGATAATATAGAAGCGAGCCATAGTCAATAGAAAAACGGCGGGTGTGGCATTGGCTCGGCCGTCGGATCGGATACAGGAGTCGAGTGCTCGATCTGGAATCAGAGCAGCCGGTTTCTCAGGGAGGCGCTGAGGTAATCGACGACCGTCACGATCAGATAGAGAGCCAGAAGCAGCGTGAGCAGGCGGTGCTCCAAGAAGAGACTGATGGCGATCTGGATCTGCTGGCCCAGGCCGCCGGCCCCGACATACCCCAGGATGACCGCCTCGCGGATGTTCACCTCCCACCGGTAGAGCGTGTAGGACGTAAAATCCGGAAGAACCTGGGGGAGGATGCCATAGAAAAGGATTTGCAGCCGTGTGGCGCCGGTCGCCTGCAGCGCCTCGATCGGTTGGGTCTCGACGTTCTCGACGACCTCCCCGAAAAGCCGTCCCAGGACCCCGCCCGTGTGAATCCCCAGGGCGAGCATTCCGGGAAACGGCCCCAGGCCCACCGCAAAGACCAGGATCAGCGCCCAGACGATGTGCGGGACGGTCCGCAGGATGTTCAGCGTGGACTTTGCGCCAAGGTAGAGGCCGGTACGGAACGCTCGGACCCACGGCCGCCTCCCTTCCATCTCGAACAACAGCCCCGTGAACATCAGGTTGCGGCTGGAGAGGAAGACCAGGGCGAGGGCGATGACGACCGCCAGGATCGTGCCGAGGAACGACATGGCGAAGGTCTCGATGGTCCAGTATCCGGTCTTGAGCAAGAACTCTTGCGAAAGATCAGGCGGATAAAGCCTCTTGATGTAGGTCCAGATCTGGGCTGCGCTCTCCCCGCCCAACAGCCCGCGCATCGAGAACTCCGTCCCCACGTAGCTCCAGGCCATGAGGGCGAAGAAGCCCCCCAGGATCATCAGATTGGAGATGGAGAGGAGGTCCTGCCTCCTTGGGAGAGCGATGTGAGCAGCCTGAGGAGCGGTCTTTGCCATCAGACCCTCTGTCGGCCTAAAATGGCGCGCCTGGCCCTGGCGCTCAAGGCATCAACGCCCGCCACCATCACAAACAGGATCGCGACCAGCGTGATGACCTGGCTGAAGTCAAACATCCGCATGGAGATCTCGAGTTGCTGCCCGATCCCTCCGGCCCCCACAAACCCCAGGATGGCCGACGCCCGGACGGCGCACTCCCAACGGTAGAGCGTATAGGACACCACGTTCGGCAGGGCCTGTGGCATCAGGCCATAGACGATGATGGCCAGCTTTGAGGCGCCGGTCGCCTGGAGCGCCTCTAAGGGGCCCGGGTTCACATGCTCCAGCATCTCCGAGTAGACCTTCCCGAGCATTCCCGCATAGGCGATCCCGATGGCCAGGACGCCGGGGAACGGTCCCAACCCAACGGCCCTCACAAACATGAATGCCCAGATGAATTCAGGGATGGTCCGGAACAGGCTGAGGGCCGCTCTGGCCAGAAGATAGGATGTTTTGCGCAGGAGGACTCGGGGCCGAGAATTGGCCAGTTCCCGTTCATTCAGGATCCCCTTGAAGGTCAGCGAACTCGTGGCAAGGAGTCCAAGGGGAAATCCGATCGCCACCGCCACGACGGTTCCCATGATCGAGATCTGAATGGTTTCGAGGATCGGCCGCCCAAGCAGGCTCAGAAAGCTCCAGGAGAGGTCGGGTGGGAACATGCCGGCGACAAACTTCCAGATGTTGCGACGTCCCTCCGCGTCGAACAGCAGCAGCGGCTGGACCTGAGCAAGCCTGTAGCTTCCCGCGAACGTCAGGAGGAACAGGACGGAGAAGACGACGGGAAAGTAGGAAGAGTGCCTACGTGGTAAGGCGAGGCTGGCAGGAGCGGACGGGGCGTAGCTCGGCAAGACTGGGCACCTCCTCTCCGATCTCGGTCTGGCTTCCGGCGTACAGGACGGCCAGATGCTCGTCCGTCACCTCTGCGGCCGGCAGGTCGAACGAAATCTTCCCATCCCTGAGCCCGATGATACGGGGGAAGTGGGCCAGCGCCAGATCGACGCTATGAAGGTTCATGATCAGGGTTTTGCGGTAGGTCTCACTGAGCTCGATCAACAGCTTCACGATCCCCGCCGCCAAGGCAGGATCCACCGAGGAGACCGGCTCATCGGCCAGGATCACCTCTGGATTCTGCACGAGCGCACGGGCGATCGCGACTCGCTGCTGCTGTCCGCCTGACAATGTCTCGGTCCTATCGTACAGCTTCTCCGGGATGCCGACCTGGCTCAGCGCCTCATACGCCAGATCAGCCTCCTGCGGTCGAATCAAGGAGCGGACAGATCGCCAAATAGACCAGGCACCGAGCCGGCCTGACAGGACGTTATGGACGACCTGCAGGCGCGGGACCAAGTTGTGTTGCTGGTAGACCGTTCCGATCCTCCGTCGCACCTCTCGCAACCGCCGTCCGTGCAGGCTGCTGACGTTCAGCGCATCGAACAGCAGGGTGCCCGATGTCGGGGGGATGGTCAGATTCAACATTCGGAACAGGGTTGTCTTGCCGGCCCCACTCGGACCGATCAGTGCCAGTTTCTCGCCCCGTCGGACCTTCAGATCGAGGTCGTCCACGGCGATGGTCCGGCCCCCGAAAACCTTTGAGACTTGATTGAGCTGGTACATAGGCTCCGTTTTTCCCCCTCTCCCCACTGCTGGGGAGAGGGTTAGGGTGAGGGGCGGCCGCGCTACTTCAGGAGCCCGGCGGCGATCGCGGCTGCCTCGACCGGCCTAAAGTCTTCCGCCTTGACGCGGACATACTTCTTGGTTCGATGAAGGTCGAGAAGCTGCTTGTCCTCGGGTTTCTTGCCGTCGAGCTTGAGCAGGGCCGATGCGATCCTTTCCACCAAGCGTTTGTCGAGATCACCTCGGACGGCCCAGACATAATCGACGAACGGCGGGGTGGTCCAGAAAACCTTCACCTTGCCGGGATTGACCTTCTTCGTCTGGACAAGCTTCTCCCAAACTGCCTCGTTCAGCGCCCCGGCGTCCACTTTGCCGCTTTCCACCCACAGGGCGGTGGCGTCGTGGGCGCCGCTGAAGCTGAATTTCGCGAAGTCCTTCTCCGGGTTGATGCCGTTCTGCAGAAGGAAATAGCGCGGCATGAGATGTCCCGAGGTGGAACTGACACTCCCGAACGAGAAGGTCTTTCCTTTCAGGTCAGCCAAGGACTTGATGCCAGTCTCTGGCCGGGTGATGAACTTGCTGTGGAACTTGAGGTCCTCTTCTCGGCTCACCAGGGGGATCGCATCTCCGGTCCGCTTACGAGTCTGGACAAAGGTGAACCCGCCGTACCACACCATATCCAGTTTCTTGGCCGCCATCCCCTCAACCGTCGCTGCGTAATCGACGACGTTGTAGTAGCGCACGGGGATGCCGAGCTCCTTACTCAGATACTCCACGAACGGCGTATAGATTCGAACCAGCTCGGTAGGGTTCTCGTCCGGGATGGCCGACACGCGAAGTTCCTTCGAGATGTCGGACCATGCAGCGATGCGGAGACCGAAGATCGTCACCGCGACACCAATGACGAATAACGCATGACGAATCACCCGACGGGTCACAGTACATGCTCCAATCATCTCTCGGTATCCTTTTGATTGGGGATCTTTCGGTTGGCCGGGTACCCTACCAGTGGACCGTTTGAGAGGTAAGGGGCTTCATTACTCCGCACTCCTCGGTGTTGAAGGCCGCGAGCGCACCTACCGAACCTAACGGGTTAGTGCCGATAAATCAAATTGGAAATTCCTATCATGTCCACGTGCGTCATAGGCCGATCAGGTGGCGGTTACCTGAGCGGCGATTCAATAGAGCTCAACCATCGCCGTTGCCGATTCGATCTGGCTCTATTATCGAATTTTCCAATTTGACTTATCGAGAGTTCAGTTGGAGTCTTAAGAGGCACTCTTAGCGTCCTGCATGGGACCCTCATGGAGGTTCGTGGGACCTGTTGTCTCCCGCCTTTGCTTGGCCGTTACGTCACGCAGGGGTTCATCTGACTCCATAGGAAGGCGAAACGAATTAGAGCCTGTATCACCGATAGCCGACCCGACAGAAAGGAGAGGTCTGGTATGCGCAAATCGCTCACAGTATCCCGCCTGGTGGTGCTCATTGGGTTGAGCATTGCCCTCCTTATCCCGGGGTGGTCTGCCTCATATGGTCCTGGGGTCGAGAAAGAGGGTGTCCGGCCGCTCCGAAGCGCCATCTTTGACGTGCGCCACGAACTGAAGGTCATGGTTCCTGAAGGGGCCAAGCGAGTCCGCATCTGGTTTGCCTTCCCGCAAGAGGAAGACCTTGCGCAACAGGTGCGCGACCTTCGGGTAGAGGCCCCGTATCCGTACCGCGTTGAGCGCGACTCCGAAGGCAACAGGGTCCTCTACCTCGAGGCCGAGAACCCCAACGAGAAGGAGTTGACGGTCGTGGAGAGCTTCACCGTGAGCCGCTCTGAAGTGCGGAGCGGTGTGGACCCGTCCAAGGCGAGGCCGCTCTCGGATTCTGATCGCGCCGGCCTGGAGCGGTACCTGCGTCCCGATAAGTATGTCGTGATCGACGATTCGATCCGTCAGCTCGCCGACCAAATCGTCGGAGACGAGACGAACCCCGTTCTGGCTGCGCGAAAGATCTACGACTGGGTGTTGCACAACGTCGATTATTGGGTCAAAGACCCGAAGACCAAGAAGGCCTCCCCGGTTGGAAGCACGACCTACTGCCTGATCTTCCGCACCGGCAACTGCACCGACTTTGAATCGCTCTGGACGTCGCTCGCGCGGGCGAAGGGGATCCCGGCCCGCATCGTGTACGGGTCGTTCTTCAAGCCAGAGTTCGACGGGCAGAATCAGGATCAGAGCTATCACTGCTGGGCGCAGTTCTACGCTCCCGGCGTGGGTTGGGTGCCTCACGACGTTTCGGTGGCCGATCTCTATGCGGGCGACTTCGCCACGACGCCCGATAACGAGGCCTTGGTTCGCCGAACCACTTCGGATGGCACCTACGGGTCCGATCCTGAGCGGGTGAACTACTACTTCGGCAACCTGGACGAGCGTCGGGTGACTTGGTCGATCGGCCGGGATCTCATTCTCAGTCCCAGGCAGGATGGGGATCCCGTCAACGCACTCGCGAAGGCTTATGTGGAGATCGACGGAAAGGCGCATCCTGAAACGAAAGGGTGGGTCCGCAAACTGACCTTCCGAGAACGAACGTAACGCCCCGCTCGCAATTGGATCACCGGGCAGATTGCGCAGCCCTTCGGGGCCCGATGGACCCTGAAGGGCTGCCGCGTTTCTTGAGGGGGAGCCACAGTCTTCACGCCCCCATCGGCAGGTTTCCGTCTCCCGGCATTGTCTGTCATCGTGGATCTTCCTGGCCAGAGGTGTCCTGGACATTCTAGACGTTTCCTGGTACGGTGTCCCCTGGTGGCCTCTGCCATTTCGGCCGCTGTTCCCATGGATTATCGGGCCGGTTGGTTCCTGGGCACGCCGAACTTACCCGAAGGAGGGATGTGAATGAAGCGACGAGTCGTCACGGGCTTGGCGATGGCGTTCAGCATCGCTGCGGTGGCAATGCTTATCGGCACGGCCCTCGCTGCGGACGTGCCCAGGATCACGAAGGAGGAGCTGAAGTCAAAGCTAGGCGGCCGCGACATCGTCATCCTGGATGTGCGCCGTAGCGGGGACTGGAAGACAAGTCCGTCGAAGATTCAGGGCGCGGTCAGGGAGGACCCAGCAAACGTTGACTCCTGGGCGGCCAAGTATCCCAAGGAGAAGACCTTGGTCCTCTACTGTGCCTGACCCAGCGAGGCGACCAGTGCCCGGGTGGCACAGGAGCTTCAGGAGTACGGATTTTCCAAGGTGTACGCCCTCAAAGGCGGATGGGACGAGTGGGTACAAGCCAAGTACCCGGTGGAGGCGAAGTAGTCCACTGGTTGGTCCGCTCAGCGAGCCCCTTCCAGCCTTCGTGCGCCCCTCCTAGTCACTCGGTCGCCCGGCAATACACTGGGGGTCATTGCGATCCCGAATGAAAGAGGAGCTTCCTCTACCTACCTCCGACGTATTCGTTCCCCCTCCGGTGAAGTCTCACACACGGATTCCCTCGTCCTAAGGAGAGCCTCTAGGCGCGATGCCCCCGGGTTGACAGGCAGCCTCACCACGAGAGACTGCCGGCAAGGCCCACGCGTGTCCTCAAAGTTGATCATAGGTAAAATCAATTGATATTGTAATTATTATTGATTTGACACATAGCTTGCAAGCACGATAGACTTCAGGGGTCTTGAAAGTTGCTCAGGCTCGACGGCGCCACCAGGGGCGAACCTTCGGCCTGGCATCGTCGGGAGCCTCGCAGCGGAGACTAGCATGCTGAAGACCATGACCATCATCCTCTGGGCCAGCCCATATGGATCCGAACATGCGTTTAGCGCCGTCCGAATGGCTGAGGCTGGGTTGCAACGGGGCCATCGGGTCCACCTGCACGCCACCGGCGATGGCATCCACGCGTTTACGGCCGGCCAGGGGGCCAAGGGCCTCCCCAACATCGAAGCGATGGTCCGCGGTTTGATGGTCAGCGGCCTGAGCGTGGATGTCTGAGGGTCGTGCCTGGTGACCCGTGGGGTCACGAAGGAGATGCTCATCCCGGGTGCAGAAGTCGGCTCCCTCCGGCGACTCTTCGCCACGTTGCGGGAATCTGACGTCGTCCTGAACTTTGGAAGCTAGTGCCGTTCCAACTATTTACGCCGAAACAGCGAGCCTTCAGTAAGAGGGACGCATGTGCTGCATACCTCTCTGCCATTAGCCGCAACAAGTTGGAACGGCACTAGCTGGGAGGATCTGGCCATGTCAACTGACCTGTGCATCCTCATCCGACGTCCTCCGTATGGGAGCATTTGTGCCGCTGAGGGGGTTCGGCACCTCATCGGGGCTATGGCGAACGGCCTCAGCGTCAACGTCATCTTGATGGACGACGGGGTCTGGGTCGCCAGGGTCGGCCAGAATGCCGGCGCGACCGGCTGGACCGTGCTTTCCGAGGCGCTCGCGAACACCTTTCGGCTTGCCGATGGACCGGCACCACAGGTTCTCGCCGATGAGGACGCCCTAACCAGAGCAGGTCTCACGGCCGAGGATCTCGTCTCCGGGGTGAGAGTGGCCAGTCCTGAGACTGTGGCCGAGTTGGTGGCCACGGCGCGACATCTGATCATTTTCTAGGGAGAAGAACGACCATGCGCTCCATCCTGATCCTCATCGGAAGCGGCCCTCGGACGCCCCAGGCGGAGCAGGCCCTCAGTCTGGCCGTGCGCCTCTGTCAAGCGGGCCACCAGCTCCGCATTGCCCTCATCCAGGACGCCTCTCTCGTGGCGCTTGCCCGGCCCGGCTGTTCGGTGCCTGCCGCTGTTTCGCTGTACGTGTTGGATGAGGACCTGCAGCTCCGCGGGTGCCGGAAAGAGGATGTCGTTCCGGGAATCAGAGTCGTGGATCGCTCGGAGCTGGTGGATGTGATGATCGAGCAATCTGACGCTGTCATGGGCGCATTCTGACGGGCTTTGCCGGGAAATCACAATGGGGAAACGGCTCGTTGATTTTTCGATTGCCCGTCCCAAGCTCATCATCGCGCTAACGCTCCTGCTCACCGCACTCTTCGCGATTCAGCTCCCCAAGATCACGACGGACACCGACCCCAAAAATATGCTCCCGATCACCTCACCGGTTCGGCAGTACAACGACCAGGTGGAGAGGTGGTTTGGACTCCACGCGGACGTCCTGGTTCTGGGCATCCAGCACGAGGCAGGCCTCTTCAATCCGGAGAGCCTGGGCAAGATCGCGCGGATCACAGAGGAGATCCTCAAGATCCGGGGCGTCATCGCCAGGGACGTCATCAGTCTGCCCACGGTGGACGATGTGACGGTCGCAGGTGATTTGCTCCGGGCTCAGCCGCTTCTGGCGGATGTGCCGGGAACGGCATTGGAGGCGGAGACGTTCAGGAAGCGGGTCATGACGAACCGTCTCCTGCTTGATCGGCTGGTCTCCAGGGACGGGAAGATGGCCGCGATCTACATTCCCATCGACAAGGGGGTCAGCGGCAAGGCGATCGCCGACCAACTCCGGGGGATCCTCGACAGGACAGGGGGGCCCGAGAAGTTCTATCTCGCAGGTGATCCGATGGTTCGGGACACGTTTGGCGTCGCGATGTTTCAGCAGATGGGCCTCTTCTCTCCGATTGCCGGGATGGTGATGCTCGTCGTCCTGTTCCTCATGTTCAGGAACTGGATCCTGGTCTTTGCCAACATGGCGGTGGCGATGCTGAGCATCATCTGGAGTATGGGGCTTTTCATCGGCCTTGGCGTGCCGATCCACATCATGGCGTCGATGAGCCCGCTCTTCCTCATGGCTATCAGCACCGATACGGTCCACATCTTCAACGAATTCGCTTTCCGCTTCAAGGAGCTGGGGACCAAGGAAGAGGCCATCCGAGAGACGATGCGGACCGTCTCGACTCCCGTCTTCTACTCTGACCTGACCACGACCGCCGGCTTCGCCTCCCTGGCGATCGGCCCCATTATTCCGGTGAGGATCTTTGGCCTCCTGGTGGCCTTCGGGACACTCGTCATCCTCCTCATGAGCTTCACCGTCGTCCCGGCCATGATGGCCCTGATGCGGGAGGAGAGGCTGGCGACACTCTCTGCGAAGAACGACCTGCAGGAGGACACGGTGTCAAGGTGGTTACTGAAGCTCGGGAGGCTTAGCCTCCACCGGCGAAAGGCTATCGTCTTGGTCGGGCTTATCCTCGTCCTTGTCTCTCTGTGGGGGCTTCAGCGTATCCGCGTCAACAACAACATGGTCCACTGGTTTAAGCCTGACAGTGTGATTCGCCGGGCGGACCGCATCCTGAACGAACGGCTCGGGGGGACGGCCACGCTGTATCTTGTAGCCACCGCCCAGGCCGAGGGCGCGATGACCGATCCACAGGTGCTCCGGCACATCGAAGGGGTACAGCGATACCTCGAGGGACATGGGCTGGTGGGCAATACGCTCTCAGTGGCAGACTATGTGAGGCGGGTCAATCGGGTTCTGCACCGGGACGATCCGAATTTTGAAGTCATCCCGGACTCCCGCGAGAGCATCGCGCAATACCTGCTTCTCCTCAGCATGGCGGCCAAGCCTCGGGACCTGAACAGCGTGGTAGACTACCCGTATCAGAAGGCCAACATCTTCGTCCACCTCAGGTCCTGGGATGCCGTGGATGCGCGGCGCCTCCTCACCGACGTGCAGAAGCATATCGCCTCTCACCCTCTCAGTGGCGTGGAGTACACACCGGCAGGGATCGCCTATTTCAACATGGTGTGGAACGACGAGGTTCTGGTGGGGATGCTCTCCGGCTTCATCCTCTCGTCTATCATGGTCTTCTTCCTCATCGCCCTCAGCTTCCGGTCGCTCAGGTGGGGCGTGGTCAGTTTCCTCCCACTGCTCTTCACGATCCTGCTCATCTACGGTGTGGTGGGGTTCGTCAGGAAGGATTTCGACATGCCGATCTCGGTGCTCTCGACCCTCTCGCTGGGCATGGCTATCGACTTCGCCATCCATTTTGTGAGCCGGTTCCGCCAGAGGTTCCGCGAGACCCCGGACCTCGATGCTGTCCTCCTCTGGACCGTCACCCGCCCCGGGAAGGGGATCCTACGGAATGCCCTGCTTTTTGGTCTCGGGTTTTCCCCGATGATCTTCTCCGCCCTGACCCCGTATATCACCGTCGGGGTCTTCATGATGGCCATCATGTTCCTGTCGGCAGGCGTGACGATCATCTATCTTCCTGCGCTAATCTCGATGTGGCAAGGATGGCTCATCAAGGGGACCCGGGAGCGATTGCCATGAGGACGCGGAACACAAATGGGCTGGGTCTTCTCTGGCTTTTCGCGCTACTGTCTCTCGCGATCCCGTCGGCCGAGGGGGCCGAGAAGATCGGAGCAGAAGAAGTGATGAAGAGAGCGTATCTGGCGGAGTACTACCCTGGCGACGACATGAAGGCGAAGGTCCTGATGCGGCTCGTCAGTGGCGACGGGAAAGAGCGGATCCGCGAGATGAGCATGCTGCGAAAGGATCTCCAGGAGGGCGGGGAGCAACGCTACTTCATCTACTTCCACAGGCCCCCCGACGTTCGGGAGATGACCTTCATGGTCTGGAAATACCCCCGAAGGAACGCCGATCGCTGGCTCTTCATCCCCGCCCTGAAGCTGGTCCGCCGTATCGCCGCCGACGACAAGCGGTCAAGCTTCGTCGGCTCCGACTTCAGTTACGAGGATATCTCCGGGCGGGGCGTGGAGGAAGATGTTCACCAACTTGTCAGAGAGGAGCGGCTCGACGGCCGGGAGGTGTATGTCGTCGAGAGCCGTCCGAGGGAGGCCAGGGGGACGGAGTTCAGCCGGAAGCTCTCTTGGATCGACAAGACAACCTTTCTGCCATTGAAGGAGGAGTACTACGACACGCGGGGCGATCTATACAAGGTGTTCTCCGCCGATGAGCTTAAGGAGATCCAGGGCTTTTGGACCATCACGAGGCGGACGATGAAGAACGTTCAAACCGGCCACCGGACCGAGGCGACCTTTCAGGAGGTCCGGTATAACCTGAAACTCTCGGACACCCTCTTTACGGAGCGGTACCTGCGAGCCCCCCCTGCCGAAGTCAGGTGAGCGGAGCGTGAAGCTTGAGGCGTGTCGCTATTTTGAAGCTCTGGACGCCGATCCTCCTCGGCGGCCTCGTCATGCCCTCTCATGTCCAGGGCTTCTCGCTTCATGGATTCGTGGAAGTGGCCGGTGGGCTGAGAGTCACCGAGGATTCGACACAGCCGAAAGACCTTGTCCTGGGAGAGGGACGGGTGCAACTGGAGGTCTCCCAGGAGTGGAAGGCGGGACCCAGGCTGTTCCTGAAAACCGACCTCCTCGGAGACGTGGCAGACGAGGCGGTGAAAGTGGATCTGCGGGAAGGGTATGTCGATTACTCCCCGTTGCCTAACCTCGACCTGCGAGTCGGTCGGCAGATCATTACTTGGGGGACGGGCGATTTCCTCTTCATCAACGACGTCTTCCCGAAGGATTACATCTCCTTCTTCATTGGTCGCCAGCCCCAGTACCTGAAGCTCGCATCGGATGCATTGAAGGCCAGCCTGTTTGTCGGTCCCTTGTCCGTCGATCTCGTGGCGATCCCGTTCTTCACCGATGACACCGTCCTGACGGGCAAGCGGCTGTCCTTCTTCGATGGGCTCACCAGCCAGATCGTCGGGAAGGATGCCAGCATCGTCCTTGCGAAGCCGCCACAAACCCTGGCGAACACGGAGTGGGCTGTACGGCTGTTTCGCCAGTTCGGAAGCTACGAGGTCGCGCTGTATGGGTTCAAGGGATTCTTTCACTCCCCGCTGGGGGTGAGGGATCCCGGGCGGCACGAGCTTTTCTTCCCGGAGCTGGCGGTTTACGGCGGGAGCGTCCGTGGCCCTGCCCTCGGAGGGATCGCGAACCTCGAGCTCGGGTATTACGACTCGCTGGAGAACAGGGCTGGAGGGAACCCGTTCGTCGAGAACTCCTCCATCAAGTACCTGGTCGGATACGAGCGGCAAGCCCAGACCGATTTCACCGTCGGAGTTCAGTACTTCGTCGAGCAGATGCTTCATTTTGAGAGCTTCAAGGCATCGTTGCCGCCCGGCTTGCCTTCCCGGGATGAGTTCCGACACCTGTTCACTCTACGGCTCACGCAGCTCCTGCGCTACCAGACCGTTGAGCTGTCGCTCTTCGTCTTCTTCAGCCCTTCGGATCTCGACTATTACCTTCGGCCGGCGGTCTCGTACAAGTTCACCGACCAACTGACGGCGGTTCTTGGCGCGAACCTTTTCGGCGGAGCAAAACAGAGCACGGCCTTTGGCCAGTTGGAGGCGAACGACAACGTGTACCTGCGTCTCACGTATGGTTTCTGAGGCAGGAGGAGGCAGACCATGGCAGGGAAGACCATTCTCATCCTCGGCGGCGGGGTCGGCGGCCTCGTCGCCGCCAACGAGCTACGCAGGAGGCTGGACAGGGAGCATCGGATCGTGCTGGTGGACAAGGCGGCGAAGCACGCTTTCGCCCCGTCCTTTCTGTGGCTCATGCTGGGGTGGCGGCAGCCCTGGCAGCTCTGCCGGGACCTGAATATCCTGAAACGCAAAGGGATCGAGGTTGTGCAGGCCGAGGTTACGCGGATCGATGTTGCCGGCAGAGGCGTGAGGACAGCCGCAGGGGAGATCTCATACGACCACTTAGTCATCGCCCTTGGCGCCGAGCTGGCGCCCCAGATGATCCCGGGTCTCTCGGAGGGGGCCCATAGCGTTTACGATCTGAAGTCGGCGGAGCGGTTCAGGGATGCGCTGGCCGGCTTCCGGGGCGGGACCGTGGCGGTCGTTATCTCAAGCCTCCCCTTCAAGTGCCCCGCCGCCCCGTACGAGGCCGCCCTCCTGATCGAGTACGCCTTCAGGCGGAGGGGGATTCGACAGCAGGTCGATCTGCACATCTTCACGCCGGAAGTCTTGCCCATGCCCGTGGCCGGGCCTGCCGTCGGCGCCGCGCTGAAGGAGGTGATCGAGGCGCGCGGGATCACCTTCGTCCCTAAGGTCAAGCTGGCCTCAGTCAACCCAGAGACAAAGGAACTAGCCTTCGAGGACGGGCGCACGGCGCACTATGACCTGCTGTGTGGAGTTCCGCCCCACAGAAGCCCTGCCGTGGTGGCTGAGGCGGGGCTGACGGATGCGACGGGCTGGATCCCTGTGAACGGGAAGACCCTGGAGACCCGGCACGAGAGAGTGTACGCGTTAGGCGACGTGACGGCCATCAAGCTACCGGGGGGCCTCATGCTGCCCAAGGCGGGGGTCTTCGCCCATCATCAGGCTGAAGTCGTGGTGCGCAATATCGGCAACGAGATCCTGGGGAGGGGGCCGAAAGCGGCGTTCGACGGAAGTGGCTACTGAATTCTTGAGGTCGGCCACGGGATGGCCGCGTATGGCGGGGGCAACTTCTACGCTGAGCCACAGCCGATGATTACGCTTCGGAAACCCAGCAGGGCATGGCATTGGGGCAAGGTGCTGTTTGAAAAGTGGTGGCTGTGGCGTTGGTTCTAGGTCGAGGGGAGTGCGGGCAGTGACGGCGAAAGAGATCAAGCTCGGCCTGTGGGAGAACGTCGGGCAGTTCTCTCTCCTCGTCTTGGTCAACGCCTTCGTCGGGGCCATGGTGGGTCTGGAACGGACCGTGGTTCCGCTCATCGGCGAGCAGGAGTTCGGGCTGGGCTCGAAGACCGCCATCGTGTCATTCATCGTCAGTTTCGGGGTCGTCAAGGCCCTCTGCAATCTCTTTGCCGCCCGGATCTCTGAGACCTGGGGGCGTAAACGCGTGCTGGTCCTCGGCTGGCTTATCGGCTTACCCGTTCCCTTTATCCTCATCTGGGCGGATCGCTGGATCTGGTTTGACGTGGCGAACGTCCTGCTCGGGGCGAATCAAGCCCTCGCCTGGTCGATGACGGTGATCATGAAGGTGGATCTGGTCGGGCCGAAGCGGCGCGGCTTTGCCCTGGGTCTGAATGAGTTCGCCGGCTACCTCTCGGTCGGGATCATGGCCTGGCTGACCGGGTACATTGGGGCGGCCTACGGGCTGCGCCCGTACCCATTCTACCTGGGGATCGGGATCGCCGTGGCTGGCCTCGCCACCTCGGTGCTGTTCGTCCGGGACACACTTGAATATGCGCGTTACGAGGCTCGACGCCTCATCGAACAGGCCATGGCGACATCCAGTGCCAGGGAGCCAAAGGGGGGCGCAGAGGCGGTTCAGGCCGGCGCACCTGATCGACCCCCATCGCTGTGGGAGATCTTCCGCCTGACAACCTGGAAGGAGCGGGCCTTATCGGCCTGCAGTCAGGCGGGCCTGGTGAACAACCTGAACGACGGGATGTCGTGGGGAATCTATCCGCTATTCTTCGCATCCTACGGGCTAGGGGTGGCGTCCATTGGCGTCATCAAGGCGGTCTATCCGGCCTCGTGGGGAATTTTGCAGCTCATCACTGGTCCCCTCAGCGACCGTCTCGGGCGGAAGTGGTTGATCGCAGGAGGGATGGCGGTGCAGGCGGTCGGCATCTGGCTCACTGTCCTGCTGCCCACCTACGGCTGGTGGACCGTTGGGGCGCTCCTGCAGGGGCTCGGCACGGCCATGGTCTACCCGGTCCTCCTCGCGGCCATCAGCGACGTGGCGCATCCGAGCTGGCGGGCCAGCTCGATGGGGGTTTATCGCCTCTGGCGGGACCTCGGCTATGCCGTCGGGGCGCTCCTCGCCGGGGTCATCGCCGATCTCGTGGGCATGGCTATGGCGATCCACGTGATCGCGGCATTGACCCTCTTATCGGGCATCCTGGTCGCTGTTCGCATGTACGAAACTCATCCCGCGACTTCGTGAAACGCGGGGTGGCAGATTGACCGATCGGCACCCGCCTTCGAAGCTGTCATTCTCCACCCGCGATGTCCGGCGCCGCCCGGGTCGGCTGAGGGCAGCCGGATCATGCGCCTCTGACGGCTGGCTGTCGCCCTCCTCATCCCGTGCGGTCCTCCTGCTCGGATCACCCTTGACCGTCCGATCGCAGCGTCGTTATACTCAAGCGGGTCCGAGGGGCTTGTTGACTGTCAGGAGTGCCTCCGGCGCCCTCGCGCTTCTGAGGACGCACGAAGGCCTTCCCGATCGACATCGGTTGCTGTATCAGGCCGCCGGTCCCTTGCGATTGGTGGTGCTGGTCGGAGGGCCCAGTGGCAGGACCCGCAGGAGAGGATGCCGCCCGCGTGGGCCTGAGGGGCCGCTCTGATGACGATCGATAGTCCAGATCAGTGATTTGAAAGGGAGAATCACGCATGCTGAAGGAATTCAAAGAGTTCGCCATGCGCGGCAACGTACTCGACATGGCCGTCGGGATCATCATCGGGGTGGCCTTTGGCAAGATCGTCACCTCGTTCGTCAACGATGTCGTGATGCCGCCGATCGGGCTGCTGCTGGGCAAGGTCGATTTTTCCAACCTGTTCATCGATCTGTCGGGCAAGTCCCACGCCACCCTGGCTGAAGCAAAGGCCGCAGGTGCAGCCACCATCAAGTACGGCGTATTTCTCAACACCGTGGTGGACTTCATCATTGTGGCTTTTGTGATTTTCCTGCTCGTCCGGCAGGTCAATCGGATAGCGCGGCAGCCGGAAGCGCCGCCGGCCTCGCCGACCACCAAGGAGTGTCCCTATTGCCTGTCGAGCATCGCGATCAAAGCCACACGCTGCTCACACTGCACCTCTGAACTGAAGGCGGTATGAGATGCGGTAGTGGGTCAGTTTGCCAGAGATCCTTCACTTCGTTCAGGATGACAAGTCGCGCTAGTGTCATTCTGAGCGGAGCGAAGAATCTCGGTCTCTGTCTCGCATTGGCTCGCAAGTCTCAAACTGACCCACTACCTGAGATGCGAGGTGCTTGCAAGGCCGGACAGGACGTCCATGACGGCGAACACAAACGAATCGGCTCCACGTCAATGGACCGCCGGCTCGCCGCGTCTCGTACGCCGTCTCATACGAAGCGTTGTTCTGATCGCCCACGGCACGACTGAGGGAGTGGCGAAAGCCAAGAGTATTGTTGATAAAACTTGCGCGGCAGAATCAGCCGTGTATCATGGATAAAGGGTCTGAAGAAGGGCTGGACACCGCGACGAGGGGAACCGGTGAGGCGCCGAGGGCGAGTGGCGCCTCCAAACCAAAGGAGGGGAGACTATGCGCTTTATAGCTTGGGGACTTGCGATCGCCCTTGCCCTCGCGATCATTCCTGCCGGGGTTTGGGCCGCGACGAGCACATCACCGCAAAAGGCGCCGGAGGGCTGGGTTCTCGTTGAGGAAGATGTGGTGCTCGTCTTCTCGGACGAGCCAGGAGAGCACTTTCAGAAGGGGCGCGAATCCTTTCTCAAGAAGGACCTGAAGGCGGCGGCACATGAAATCCGGGAAGCGGCTGCGTTCCTGAAGCTGGAGGCGGGCCGGGCCACGGCAGAGGGCAAGAAAGCGCTGCTGGCGTCCATCCGCGAGTTGGAGAAACTGGCGGAGGGAGTGGAACGGGGGACCGTCACAGCGGTCAAGGACCTGGACGCCCTCTTCGCGCGGGCGCATCAGGCCCTGGCCAAACATCACCACCTGAAGGCCGCGGCATCCTGGGCCAAGAAGGCAGCCAAGAAGACGGGTCAGGATCTTAAAGCGGCGGCGATCCATCTCGAGCATGGGCTGGCCTGGACCGGTCATAAAGCGGAAGCCGGGGGGATTGCCGTCATCAACGGCACGCGGCTGCTAGCCGGAAAACTGATCGCAGGAGTCGGCTGGGTGCCGGCCGAGGTCGGCAAGGGGATCACAGCCGTCGGTGAAGAGGTCGAAAAACTGGGCAAGAAGATCGAACCGGCGAAGCGACCGTGAATTGACGGAGCGACGCACGCGCTCTCGGGCTCCAACAGCCGGGTGGAGCAGTCATGTAGCAGGGCGACATCGCTCAGCGCTCCTCCAACTATTTCGCCCTAACCTGGTGGGGCACCGTGCCGGGCCAAGAAACGAGCATGGCAAGGCGCGGACCCCAGGGCCGCACCCACTTCGCGGGTACCCGGCGTACAGTCTGGTACGTCGCAGGGAGCGCCCTGGGGGCCAGCAACGCAGCTAGGCGAAGTTAATCGAAACGGCACTAGCGTCGGGTGGTGAGTCCGCACAGGTCTTCACGACGTCCAACGCGCTCAGAAAGGAAGACAACAATGCGAGTTATCTCGATTCGAATCGCCACAGTGGTGGCAACAGTCCTCTTCGCGGTAGGCATCGCGACGAGTTGGCAATCGGTGGAGGCCGGCCTACCCGACATGGATCAAGAATTCCGCGAGGGGCAAGTCGTGAGTATAGACAAGAACGACGAGACCATCACGATCCGCGAGTATAGTGGGCTTAGCACCTATCGACTGAGCCCAACGGGCAGGCAGGATCTCGATAATGAACATATCAAGCCAGGCGATAAGGTACGCTTCATGGTGTACGGTGTCTGGGGAGTCGCCTACCAGTTCTGGAGGCTATGAGTCAGGCCGGCCACTGATTGAAGCGGGTGGTCGTTTTACTGTAGCCTGAAGAGGCCCTTCGAGGATGTTTGGCTCCCGGAGGGCCTTTCGGTTTGGTGGGCTCGAAGGCTTCGAAAGTGGAGCGGGCATCTCGGATGGGTCTTGGCAGGAGTAACCGACTAGTGCCGTTCCAACTATTTACGCCTAAACGGTAAGGCCAGTGCCGTTCCAACTATGTGGTCTCGCGACACCATGATGTGTAGGCAACCTAATCGGCCTCTGCATAGCGTCATTATCTCTCCGAAAAAGTTGGAACGGCACCAGGGAAAGCGATAGTTCTTAGCACGACACCTGTCGACAGTTAGTGCCGTTCCAACCGTTTGGGCAAAAGAATATTTGTTGGCGATTAGGCAAGAAGAGTTGGAACGGCATTAGCCGCAACAAGTTGGAACGGCACTAGGGCCCCTCGGTGGACAGACCCTACGAGATACATGCTTGGTGGGGCCGTGAAACGGGGCGATCCCACGTGATGCCCGGCTGGCGGGTTCAGGTCCGAGTGGCGTGTTCAGGAGGAGTGGAGGCGCCGATGAACGTCAGGAAGGCTTTGCAGATGGGGGAGCGCGATCGATGTCGATGGGTGATCAGGTAGAAATCCCTGGTCAGTTTCAGGCCCGTGACATGGACGACGGCCAGTTCGCGGCACATAATGTCCCCCGCGACAGCCAGCTTGGAGACGATGGCCACACCCCCCCCGGCCTTGACCGCCTGGCGGATCGCTTCGTTGTTGCCCATCTCCGCGACCACTCTGAACGCGCTGATTGGCAGTTTGTGGCGTTCAAGCGCCTGTTCCAGGATCTTGCGTGTGCCTGAGCCGCGCTCCCGAAAGAAAAATGGTTGGCTGGGCAGTTCTTTCGCCTTCACACTTCCCCGAGTTGCCCAGGGATGCTTGGGTGGAACCACCAGCACCATCTCGTCCTCGGCGAACTTCTGGTACTCGATTCTGGCATCGTCGAATTTTGCCCCAACGGCACCGACCTCATACGTGCCGTCGATCACCGCATCCACGATCTCCTTCGAGTATGAGACCTTCAGGACGATGGAGATGTCAGGATACAGCGCTTTGAGCCGGCCGATCAAGGGTGGCAGCACGTAGCCTCCGGGGATGCTGCTGGCGCCGATCATCAGGTCCCCCCTCAGGCCTCCCTTAAATTCATCGAGGGCCTGCTGTGCCTCCTGGCGAACGGAGAGGATGCGTCTGGCATAGCGATACAGGAGCTCACCGGCCTTCGTCGGGGTCGCCCTATGTCCGAGACGATCGAGCAGTCTGACCCCAACCTCCTCTTCGAGCTTCTTGATATGGCCGCTCACGGTAGGCTGCGTCAGGTACACCGCGCCGGCCGCTTTCGAGAAGCTTCCCGATTCGACGATCCTGCAGAAGACTTCAAGCACATGAATATCCACGACACGCCTTCCGTTAGTTGCGCGCCTCGGCGCCGATCGCCTCGTCATAGAGCTGGAGATACTCTTGGATCTCTCCTTCCCGCGAGAACTCCCGGTCGATCTTGTCCTTTCCCTTGATCCCCAGCGTCCGGCGAAGGCGCGGGTCGCGGACCAGCCGCTCGGCCTTTTCGAGGAACTCGGCCTCGGACCCGAACAGAAACCCATTGATACCGTCTTGCACGACCGTGCGGTTCCCCTCGATGTCGGAGACCAGGACCGCCCGCTCGCGGCTCATCGCCTCCAGAATGCTGTTGGCCATGCCGCCTTCGGACAGGGATGAGTTGATGACGACATCCACCGACCTGAGCATGGCGCACATCTCCTGGTGGGAGACTGCCCCGAGGTAGAACGCCCAGGGTCGGCCTTTCAATTCCTCCTTCAATCGAGTCCCCTCATCCTCTTCAATCACAGGCCCCGCGAAGACGACCTTCACCTCCGGGTGATGGCGTCTGAGGGCCTCGAGCGGGGCCAGACAGAAGGTCACGTTCTTGACGCGCCTGATGCCCGAAGGGATGAAGAAGATCAGATCGTCGGGCGCGAACGCCAGCCGCTGGCGGAAGTCGAAAGGGACCTCCCGGCATCGAACTGTCTGGCCGATGACGCGGATGCGGTCTCCGACCACAGGAAGCTCGCCAGCGATCTTCGCCCGCATCACCTCGTGGAAGACCACGATCCGCGTCGCCCGTCGCAGTACCTCGATGACGCCAGCCCTGCGTTCGGGATCGAACAGATCAGTGTTGGCATCGGTCCCGGTGACGGTGAGGATAGAAGGGATCCCCAATCGATCCGCGGCGTCCACCACGATTCGGCCCGAAGAGGTGGCGTGGAATCCGTGGACGAGATCGGGCGCGAATCCCTCGATGTCCTGGAGGACCTCCCGTGACGATGGGCTATGCTCGAGGGACCAGACCCGCACGAGGAGTCCCTGGTCGCGAAGCCCCGACTCGATCCGCTGGACCGTGATCGAATTGCCCCGAACGGAAGGGAAGTAGAAGGGGGTGACGATGGCCAAGCGCATCTGCCGCATCACCGTGGGAGGAGTTCCCGCAGCACCTTCCCCAACGCCTCGCCTTTCTGTCCCTTCAGGATTTTGCCGACTTCCGTCTTGATGCGCTGCTCGATGCGCCCCACTTGGGGTGTCACCACCGGATCGGTCGGAGTCCCGCTCACCTTCGCCTCCAGCGTTGCCCTTGCGACCCTGGCTGTCACGTCGAAGTCAAGCTGCTGGTCCTGAAGGTTCATGCTCCCTGCGGCAAGGAGCTTCGCGCCTTCCCGTTGCAACAACAGATCTCTGGTTCGGAGGGTCCCCCTATCGAGGGTCCAGTGGGCGCTGAGACGATCGAACTCGTTGAGCGCCGAGGAGGCTCCAGCCCCTTTCAGAACGGGATCGAAGGTGCGTGTCACTCTCTCCAACGGTGGATAGCCGGTCAGGCGCCCCCCCGTCACCACCAAATCGCTGTGACCTACGGCTCTAGCGAGGGCTCCGGGCCCGGGCTCCCCGAAGAGTTCCAGGTTCGAGTCCAGGGTCATGATCCCACTGAGTGTCCACCGCTCCTCTTGCAGTGCCTTGAGCAATGGTCCGGTCTGAACCCTCTCCAGATGCGCGGTGATCGAGGTGCGTGATGGTTGCCTGCGCCAGTCGAGTGACGCCCCACTCGACAGGCTCCCGCCGTAGAAACCGCCTCGGAGTCGCTGGATGGTGAGAACCCCTCTCCTGTAGCGAAAATCGCCCGCCGCGGTCGTCAGGACCAGCCCCCCCCATCGGACTGCGTCGGACCGGAATCGCCCCTCGATCTGTGCCCCATCCGGCGAGCCGATTCGCGCTCCGACAAGGCCGGGGTCCGCCGGGACGGCGCGTCGGCCACGGCGAGCGCTTGCCTCCCCGGCGCGGCCTGTCCCCCGGTTGAACGCGGTCGCCATTCCCACTAGAGATTCGATGTCGAGCTGCGGCACGTGCAGCTCGAGGCCGATCCTCGGGGCCGTCAGGTTCACGAGGTGTAGACGACCGGTGATGGATTGGCCCTTCCAGCGGAGGCTGGCCTCGGAAAGGTCAAGCGCCTCGCCGTCCCATCGTCCCTTCGCGCGAAGCCACGCCTCGTCCCCAGAGCTTTTGACGGACGTTCCCTCTGATGCCAGCCCCAGACGCAGCAAGTTGACCTCGGCCTGCAGGTCGAGGCGAGGCCAGTCGCCCGCGCCCTTCACCTCCAGATCGACGGTGCCGCGCAGCCCCTGGGGGGAAGAGACCGAAGGGCCGAGGTACGAGACGAGTCGGGCCGCTTCCAGGCCGCGGACTGAAAGCTGTGCTTCGATCGGCAGGCGATCCTCATCCTCCGCTCGCACGCTCCCGGTCAGCTCGAAGGACCCAGACGTCTCGCCCGGCAGACGGCCGCTGACAGAGATCCGGAATGGGGCGTTGGGAGGCGGCGCGGCGGCGTCAACGTTCAAGCCATGGATCTCGAGTGGTGCCGATCCCTTGTCCTGTGAAGGCCGGTCGAGGACGAGGGTGCCGTCACGGACAGTCAGTGTGCCGCCGAACAGGGCAGGCAGGACAAGCTGTCCTCTGACCGATCTCGTCGCCTCAGTGCGGCGCCGCTCACCGGCCGCCGATCGAGGGGCGGGCCGGATGAGGTCCTCGACGTTCCAGCCATCCGGGCCTCGGACCAACCGAATCCGCGGGCGGTCGAGGCGAATCTTGCTGACCTGGAGCTCGCCTTTGAGGAGCGGGAGAAGCCTCAGGCTCACATCGACTCGCTCCGCCTCCATGAAAGTCTCAGGCCGTGGGGCACGATCTGAAACGGCAAGACCTCGAACGGTCGCCCCTGGTCCGGGCAGCAGACGCACTCGCAGGCTGCTCGCTGTGACCCTGCGGTTCAGCAGGCGACTGGCCCTGTCGGTCAGCAGGCCTCGGTAGCGCTCCTGATCCAAGAGGAGCGGCGCGGCCAGGAGCAGGGTCGCGAGGCAGCCGAGGGCCAGGAGCACTCCGACTAGCGTGCGCAAGCGCCGCGTCATCCTATCCGCCCTCTCCCGGCGCGCTCCGCTCCAGGAGCGTCCGGAGCAGCTCATTGACCGTCTTCGGGTTGGCCTTGCCTCGGCTGGCTTTCATGACGGCGCCGACGAGGAAGGTGAAGCTTTGCACCTTCCCCTTGCGATAGTCGGCCACCGGCCCTGGGTGCTGGGCAAGCACCGCCTCAACAATGCGCAGCAGCTCGTCCTGGTCGGAGATCTGTGTCAGTCCTTCCTCCTGAACGATGAGCGCGGCCGACTTCCCGGTCTGATACATCTTCTCGAAAACCATCTTCGCGGTCTTGCCGCTGATATTCCCGCGATTCAGCATCGTGAGAAGGGCAGCGAGGTCCGCCGGAGGGATCGGGCTGTCGGTGATCTCCCGGGCGTCCTTATTGAGGAGACCGAGGAGCTCCACCATCACCCAGTTGCTGGCGGTCTTCGGCTCCGGGAAGGCCTTCACCACCTCCTCGTAGTAACCGGCCAGCGGCTTGGAAGCGGTCAGAACCGCGGCATCGTAGTCGGGAATGGTGTACTGTCTCACAAACCTGGCGCGGCGCTCCTGCGGGAGCTCGGGCAGGGTCTCACGGATCTCATCGATCCATTGCTGTGGAACGGTCACGGGGACCAGGTCTGGCTCGAGGAAGTAGCGATAGTCGTGAGCGTATTCCTTGCTTCGCATCGGGAAGGTCTGTTCCTGGCTGGCGTCCCACAGTCGTGTCTCCTGGACGACCCGTCCCCCCTGCTCAAGGACACGGACCTGCCGCTGGATCTCATAGGCCAGGGCCTTCTGGACGTGCTTGAAGGAGTTCATGTTCTTGACCTCGGCCTTGACCCCGAGCTCTTCGGTCCCGGCGCGCCGCACCGAGACGTTGGCGTCGCAGCGAAGGCTTCCCTCCTCCATGTTCCCGTCGCAGACCTCCAGGTAGACCACGATCGCCCGGACCTGTCGGAGGTACTCTGCCGCATCTTCCGGGTTGCGGAGGTCGGGCTCGCTGACGATCTCCATCAACGGGACGCCGCTCCGGTTGAAATCCACCAAGCTGGAGTCGGCGGTCTGAAATGTGCCGGCATGGAGCAGCTTTCCGACATCCTCCTCCAGGTGAAGGCGATGGATGCGGACAATCTTTGTGAGCCCGTTGACGGGGAACTCGAGCACCCCGTTTCGGGCCAGCGGGAGTTCATATTGAGAGATCTGGTAGTTCTTCGGCATGTCAGGGTAAAAGTAGTTCTTCCGGGCGAAGCGACATCCCCCGGCGATGTCGCACTGGAGGGCGACTGCGGTCTTGATGGCGAACTCCACGACCCGCCTATTCAGTACCGGCAG
>JACQQF010000024.1 GCA_016207095.1 Candidatus Methylomirabilota bacterium
CCAGGAATGAACCGCCGTTGTATCCTTCGGACCTGGCAAGAAACACAGGGTTGGGGAGCAACTCGGCAGTGATGGCATCTCCGCGTGCGACCTTCTGGGCCGCAGCATCCGCTCGCAGACCAGGGTTGTGTCTTTCGGCGAACTCCAAGGCGACCCCCAGTGTGAGCGTTTGCGGAAGGTTAGTGACTTGGGACGAGGCAAGAGCAGACGTGCCAACCAAAATCAGCAGGGGAATGACATATAGACCAACGTGTCTGATTTTCATTATCTTCTGTCCTTGAAAAGCTCCCGCACGATGAGCCGATCCAATAGACACGACAGGATCGACGGATCGCTTTGGGGAGGAAGAAATGAAAGCGCGCTCGGCCGCAACGCCTACAGCAAATTAACAAAAGCCGTGGGAAAGGGGAGGAAAACTACGCTTGGCGAGGAGGTAGGGAAGGTGGATCTAATGTGAGTGAGAAGGGAGAAGGGTTGGACTGATCGTTACACGCCCCGACATGCCCGGGGGGATCGAGGGCTAAGGAGGGCGGATTAGCCGCTGGGTTCACACCGAGATCGCAATGGGGGATCGATTGCGTTGTGGGTAGAGGCTTGTCGTCTTGCGCTCTCTCGGGCCCTTGCGCGTCTTCAGGCAGGCTCAGGTGCGAGTGGTGAGCGGCAGGTGGCTTCTCGAGAAGAGTTGAATGAGCATGATCATGGGGGCCGGTCACTCCTATATGGAGGGCTGGCGATCCCATGTAAACAACGAGCAGGGTAAAGGCAAGGGCAAAAACTCTTTGACTTCGTTTCGTCATAGAAACCAATCTCCCAAGGTGTGTGCTCGTAACCCAAGCAGGGCAGAACGGCTTCGCCCACCTCGGAACACGGGAAGCAGTGTACCAGTCGCCTTGTCGCGTTGTCAAGCCACAGTACCAGTTTTGAGTAGCGTCTGAGCTAAATCCACACCTCTATAGGAAACACCCCTCTGGCGCTATTGCAGGCGTGGTGGAAACATAGGGCGGGTCAGTGTTCGAAGCGGAACTCTTTGATGATCCGATGCTTCTGCATCTTGTAGGCGAGCTGTCTCGGCGTGATGCCCAGCCGGGCGGCCGCCTTCACCTGAACGCCGCCGGCCTCCTTCAGGGCACTAGTGCCGTTCCAACTATTTACGCCAAATGGTGAGGCTAGGGCAAGCGATAGTTCTTAGCAGGACACCCGTCGGCGATTAGTGCCGTTCCAACTTTTTGGGCACAAGGACATCTCTTGGCGATTAGCCGAAACGAGTTGGAACGGCATTAGCTGCAACAAGTTGGAACGGCACTAGTCGCTTCTGTCATCAGCCCACGTGAGCTGACGGTAGTCGAACTTGGCCTCCTGGACGATGTTAAACTTGATGGTTTCAAAATAGGGTGAGAGGTCGAAGTCACGCGCGGTGATCAGGGTTGGATGGCGCATCCGAAAGAGGCCGGTGTACTGCGGCCTGCCCGGTCCGAAGATCACCTCTCGCAGGGATGGTCTCCGACTCTCCTGCGAGGATTCCGGAGATAGCCGCTCCGGCAGGATGGGGAATCGCACCTTCTGGAAGGCCTCTGCGATCAGGCCTGAGCAGATGACCTGGGTCGGGATGCCGCTGCCAAGGTGTAGGGCCGCCTTCCGGTATCTCCTCGGGATCAGGCTTACGGGGAAGAAGTAGCGGGCAAGGTCGAAGATGTTCTTGGTGTCGTATTGGTCGCCCAGATGGCCGATAACTGCGTCAAGGATGGTCTGAAGCGCCTCGGGACGCAGGCCGTGGGGACGGCAGACCCGAATGGTGAAGTCGATATATTTGGAGAGGGGGGAAGCCACGACCCCCTCGCCGAGCAGGGCCTCGATGATGAGATGCCTCGCCTCCTCACCGAACTGCCGGAGCACCGTGGACCTGTATCCGCGCGCCTCCTTGAGCAGCTCGTCTCCGATATAGAGAGCAGCGTGAGACCAGGTGCTCTGCGTGAGGTATTTGATGACCTCGCTAACCCTTGTCTCACCCTCGACAAGGAGGACATCCCCCTTCCGGATGTGCTTTTTCAGACTCTTGAGATCGTTATAGGGCCACGTCTGGCCCTTTGGCGAGGGCCTGGTGAGAAGTTTGACGATGGCTGAGACCGGTCTTTCCCTTAACGTCATCCTGTCCTCACCGCGTGCTGTTAGCGCTCTGAGTCCACCCGTAGCCGCGATGCCGCCTCCTCGGGAGGGATCGGGTTGATGAAGAAACCAGTTCCCCACTCGAAGCCGGCCACCTTCGTTATCTTTGGCAGCAGTTCCAAATGCCAGTGATAGATCGCCCGGAGATCCTGATGCAGGGGTGCTGTGTGAAGGATGATGCTGCAGGAGAAATTTTGGATCACCTCTTCGAGGCTCCCCAGGACCGTTTTTAGGAGCTTTGCCAGCCCCAGGAGCTCTTCGTCCCCGATCGTCTCGTAGTCGGCAGCGTGTCGTTTCGGCAGCACCATGACCTCTAAGGGGAATCGAGAGGCAAAGGGCGCCAGGGCCACGAACTGGGCTGACTCAAGGACGACACGTTTCCCCATCTGGACTTCTTGCTCAATGACGTCGCAGTAGACGCACCGCTGGCTCTGACGGAAGTGGTAGGCTGCCCCCTGGACTTCCTCCTCCACTCCCTTGGGAACCGTCGGCAAGGCGATGAGGAGGGAGTGGGGATGCTGGAACGCGCTGACAGCCCTCCCGTGATTCTTCACCACCAAAAGCTGGCGGAGCCGGTCGTCCTGGCGCAGGTCGAGGCTCCTGGTTCGGTAGGTCGAGAGGACCCGCTCCACCTGGAGATCATCCAGCTCCGGCCAGCCCTTGTGATGCTCGGGCGTCTCCACCACGACCTCGTGGATCCCGAAGGGGTTCATGAGATCGAAGATCCCCTCCAACCTCCGCTCGACTGTGCCCTCTCTACGTAAGATCGGATATTTGTCGGGGATGACCCGGAGCCACCAACCGGGCTCATTGGCCGCTCGCCCGGGCTTCCCGAGGGCGAAGACCTCGTCATCCTGGGCCTCCCGACCCGGGCAGAAGGGGCACTCGGCGGCCGGGATGGGGGCGCACAGTTCCATCTGAAAGATTGCCTCCCGCTCCGCCCGCTCGCCGTCGATGATCACCCAGCGATTGACCACCGGGTCCCGCCGCAAGTCGCCCATCACCTTTTCCTTTGCGTCGCCCACGCTATTGCACCGTTGTTCTAAAATAGTATGGTTGAGGGCGACAGTCAAATGGGGAAACGTTTGGCGTGAGAGTCAGAACCGCTTGACCACAAACATGGAAGACACTCTCTGGCGCTCGCGCAAGGGGGGGGTGGGGGTTTCGGTGGGTTAGGCTTCGACCCGGAACTCCTTGATGATCCGATGCTTCTGCATCTTGTAGGCGAGCTGTCTCGGCGTGATTCCCAGGCGGGCAGCGGCCTTCACCTGAACGCCGCCGGCCTCCTTCAGGGCCATGATGAGTAACTCCCGTTCGAGCTCACGGAGTCCCCTCCAGCCGTCCAATGCCTCCAGGTTACGTGCCTGCTCATGGCGAAGCGTGACGGCGTGACCGATCAGAGATGCCACGACTGTCAGGATCCGGAGATCCTCTTCGACCGATGCCCGTGCATCTCGAGACGGGCGCTCGACGCTCAGCACCCCGAGAACCTCTCCGGCGATCTTGATGGGCAGACAGATGAAAGCGATCCCGTGCAAATCACGAGCCTCGCGGGCGCGAGTTTTATTGAGGAAATGGGGCTCCTTACCGATATCGGGGACGACCATCGGGACGCCAAGCTTCATGACCTTTCCGGTGATCCCCTCTCCGATCCGATAACGGCCGCGATGCCGCTCCTCGTCGGTCAGGCCGAATGCCGCCTCGATGCCGAGCTCCCCGCGTTTCCGGTCATACAGACAAATGGCGCCCTTGGTCATGCCCATGAAGGAGTTCAGGATTCTGAGGATACCCGACAGCCCTTGCGGGAGATCGATCCGCTCCCCTAGGATCTTGGTGACTTCGTAGAGGGCACTAAACCCGACGGCCTTCTGATCAAGTCGGATCCTTTCGCTTCTCGTCGCCATAATCCGTAGCCCTATTCAAGATCGATGCCAGCACGCGGCGCCCTTTCCCTAAAGGAGCTGGGCGCCGCGTGCTAGAGCCGTATGCTCACAAGGCGTAGGCGTTTTCGTCGTGCTGGCTCAGATCGATTCCAACCTGCTCTTCATCCTGGCTAACCCTGAGGCCCATTATCGCATCGACGATCTTCAACAGGATAATCGTCCCCGCGAAAGCGAAGACCCACGTGGCCAGAACGGCGATCGCTTGTATGCCCAACTGGCCGGGATTGCCGAAGAACAGCCCATCGGCGCCGTCAGGGTTGATGGCCTTGGAGGCGAACAGCCCCGTCGCCAGGGCCCCCCACGTTCCGCCGACGCCATGGACGCCGACCACGTCAAGCGAGTCGTCGTAGCCGAGGCGCGTCTTCAGAATACAGGCAGAGTAGCAAAACACCCCCGCGCCGGCCCCGATGGCGATGGCCGGCATCGGACCGACAAACCCTGAGGCCGGCGTGATGGCGACGAGTCCAGCGACCGCGCCGCTCGCCGCGCCGAGGACGGTGGGCTTGCCCCTGGAGCTCCACTCTGCGAGCATCCAGGCCAGGGCTGCGGCCGCTGTCGCGAGGTGGGTGACCACGAAGGCGTTCGTGGCCAGTTTGTTGGCGGCGATGGCGCTCCCTGCGTTGAATCCGAACCAGCCGAACCAGAGCAGGGAGGCGCCTGTCACCGTCATCGTCAGGTTGTGTGGCGGCATCGGTTCCTGCGGATAGCCGCGGCGCCTCCCGATGAGTATGGCAGCCGCGAGGGCCGAGACGCCGGAGCTGATGTGGACAACGGTTCCGCCTGCGAAGTCAAGCGCCCCCATCTTGCGCATCCAACCACCGATGGCCCAAACCCAGTGCGCCAGCGGGTCATAGATAAAGGTCGCCCAGAGAAGGGTGAAGACCAGGAAGGAGCTGAACTTCATCCGCTCGGCGAAGGCGCCGGTAATCAGCGCTGGGGTGATCACGGCGAACATCATCTGATAGACCATAAACGCCTGGTGGGGGATGGTGGCCCCATAGTCGGGATTGGGGTCAAGCCCGACACCTCGGAGACCGACCCAAGCCAGGCTGCCGATGATCCCCCCTTTATCCGGCCCGAATGCGAGGCTGTAGCCCCACAGCGCCCACTGGACGGTGATCAGGGCCAGGATGATGAAGCTGTGCATGATCGTCCCGAGGGCGTTCTTTCGGCGGACAAGCCCACCGTAAAAGAGGGCGAGCCCGGGCGCCGTCATCAGCAAGACCAAGGCCGAAGAGGTCAGCATCCAAGCGGTGTCTCCCGAGTCGATCTTCGGCGGCGCGGGAGCAGCCGGTGCGGCTGCCGGTGCTTCGGAGGGAGCCGCTGGAGGCGGGGCCTGCTGGGCGAGGGCCACCGCCGGGGCGGTTAGGAGCACCCCGCTCAAGATGAGCAGAATCAGGGCATTCACCGTCCGTCGTTTCCGCACAGTGGTTCCTCCTCTCTTTGTTCGAGGACTAGAGTGAGCGTCCTATTCGTAGGGTACGACACTGTTGTAGAAAACTGTTTGATTGTGATGTACGAGCAGGTTCTGTGCCAGTACACAGGAATGGTCTCTTTTATCAGAATGCCATAGAAATCTTACTGAATCCGAGCAGGCTCGTCGTCCGTCAGGCGCAAGGCGCCCTATAAGCGTTCGTCATTGGACCTGCCGTGACTCTGAAATGTGCAAAGAGGTGTCCTAATGCCTGGAACTTGGGCGATATGGTCAGAGCGCTGAGCAGTTTTTTTCTTGACAAAGAAGAAATACTAATTGATAATAATTCTTGTTTAGCTCATCCACCAGATGACCAGCAGTCGAAAGCGGTGAGGATGGAATGGTAGAGCGTTCCGTGAGGAATATCACAGACCGGTTCAGGCAGTCGGGTCGAAAGGTCACGCCCCAACGAGTCGCGGTCTTCGAGGCTCTCTGTGAAGGCGGTGGGCATCCGACGGTCGATCAGATCTACCGAGAGGTCCGCCAGCGGTTTCCGATGATCTCACTGAACACCGTCTACCAGACTATGGAGGCACTGGTGGATCTGAAGGTCGTTTCACCGGTCGGCCATAGCCTCGAAGCCGCGCGTTACGAGACCGACCCTGCCCCTCATCATCATACTGTCTGCATCGCCTGCAAACGCATCACTGATGTCTTCGACGCCGCGCTCGGTCGGGTGAAGCTCCCGCGGGCGGTGAAGGATCGGTTCCAAGTAGTGGGTCATCGAGTGGAGTTTTACGGCTACTGTGCTGACTGTCGATCGCCGGGGGCAACGAATCGCTAAGGGCTTAGCGAAACTGACCTGGCTGCCGAAGAGTGAGCCAAACGGAGCTGGAGACGAACTGGAGATCACATCCTCAGCCTCGCCGACTGGCGGGTCTGAGCTCAACCCTGAAACAACCAAGGAGGAGACGATCATGGCAAAGAGTCTGAAAGGGACAAAAAGCTTGGGAAACCTGAAACATGCCTTTGCAGGTGAGTCGCAGGCGAACCGTCGCTATCTCTATTTCGCTCGGGTCGCGGACATTGAGGGCTATCCCGACATGGGTGGCCTTTTCCGAGACACGGCAGAGGCGGAAACGGGCCACGCGTTCGGTCATATGGATTTCCTCAAGGAAGTGGGCGACCCGGTGACGGATGCCCCGTTCGGGAGCACAGAGAAGAACCTCAAGTCAGCCATCGAAGGGGAGACCTACGAATACACAGAGATGTACCCTGGGATGGCCAAGACCGCGAGGACGGAAGGGTTCGAGGATCTGGCCGAGTGGTTTGAGACTTTGGCCAAGGCGGAGAAATCCCATGCCGGCCGGTTCACCAAGGGATTGAACCAAATCTCGGGCAAGGAGCCCGCGGCCGCTATTTAGAGCGGACCGCTCGTTGCTGGCGGTTGGGACAAGACCGTTCGCCGCCAACCGCCTTTTACTCTCACCCGGCCGGGAGCGAGGGGGAGTGAGTCGCGCAGTCTTTCGGGGAACGTGCACCGTAAGAGGGAAACACAATGGGTTTCAACCTGACATCGGAGCAGTTCTGGAGTGAGTCGGCTCTGGATCAAGAGCTGCGCCGGGTCTTCGATATCTGTAACGGCTGCCGGCGGTGCTATCCACTTTGCCCTTCGTTCAACACGCTCTTTCGTCGCCTCGATGATGAACGGGTGGACGGCGAGGCCGACAAGCTTGGGGCGAGGGATCTGCGGGTGGTGGGAAACGAATGTTACCAGTGTAAGCTATGCTATAACCACTGTCCCTATACGCCTCCCCACCGTTGGGCCATCGATTTCCCCCGCCTGATGCTCAGGCAGAAGGTCGTTCAGGCCAGACGGGAAGGCGTCTCCCTCCAAGACAGATTTCTGGGGCGGACCGATCTGATCGGGCGACTGGCCGCGCTGTCTGCTCCGTTGTTTAACCTGTTGAACCGAGCGCGATGGAGCCGCCGCTTCATGGAAGCGACCCTTGGGATTCACCGAGAGTGGCCGCTCCCCGAGTACGCCTCCGAGCCGTTCGATCGATGGTTCCGCCGGGAAGGTGCGCGGGCAGGTGTGATCAACGGCCCTCCGCAGGGAAAGGTCGTCCTCTACCCGACCTGTTCAATCAACTATACCGACGTAGCCGTGGGTCAGGCCGCCGTCCGGGTACTGGTGAAGAACCGGATCGAGGTCGCGGTGGAGTACCCGCGCTGCTGTGGCATGCCGGCCTTGGACGGAGGCGACCTGAAGGCAGCCCTAGAGGCGGCCCGGGCCAATGTCCGGGTCCTGAGCGAGCGGATCAAGGCCGGGTTCGATGTCGTCGTGCCGGGACCGACCTGCAGCTATGTGTTCAAGCAGGAGTATCCGGCCCTATTGGAGGATGAGGCCAGCCGGCAGGTGTCAGCTCACACCTTCGATCTCAGCGAGTATCTGATGCGGCTGCATGGCGAGGGGAGGTTGAGCACGGAGTTCCGCAGCAAGCCGGGGACTATTGCGTATCAGCTCTCGTGTCACCTGAAAGCCCAGAACATCGGTTTCAAGTCGAGAGATCTGATGGAGCTCACCGGGGCGAAGGTCGGGCTAATCGAGAAGTGCTCGGCGGTGGACGGGACCTGGGGCATGAAGGCCCAATACCATGAGCTGTCGCTGAAGTGGGCAAAGCCGCTGCTGGACTCCGTGCAGGCAGCGAAGCCCGATCTCGTTGCCACAGACTGTCCCCTGTCCGCCCTCCGCATATTTCAGGGGACCGGCAGACGTGCGGTCCACCCCGTGCAGGTGTTGCATGAGGCCTACGGGTTGGGTAGGGCAGGGGCCGGGCGGGAGTGAAAACAGTTCATAGTTCGTCGTTCAGAGTAGTGGGGTGGGGTGATGCAAAAGATTCTAAGAGATGATGTGCGGGATCTGGTCCAGTACGAAAAGGTGCGGGATGAGATGCGCCAACGGTTGATCGGCTTAAAACGCTGGCGTCGTGTGTCGGTGGGTGACCGTCTCATGTTCCTGTTCGAAAACCGCGATACCGTCCTCTTTCAAATTCAGGAGATGATCCGCACGGAGCGGATGGTGAAGGAGGAGAAGATCCTCGAAGAGATCGAGACCTACAACGACCTGATGCCTGGAGAGCGCGAGTTGAGCGCCACTATGTTTATCGAGGTCGATGATCCGGGGCGGATCCGGGAGGTGCTGGATAGTCTGAAGGGGATCGATCGGGGCTCCACGGTCGCCCTTGAGATCGGGGGGCGGTTCCAGGTCCTGGGGATCTTCGAAGGCGGTCGAAGCAATGAGGAGAAGATCAGCGCGGTTCATTTCGTGAAGTTCCCCTTCTCAGATTCCGCGCGTGACGCCTTCCTCGATTGGCGGGAGCCGATCGAACTGGTTGTTGATCATCCCGGCTACAAGAGGCAGACGACGATTGACGGAGACACACGACGGAGCCTGATGGCCGATTTCATCTGAGAGCCGACCGACGACGTGCGCGTTCTACGGCGCGGGAACTCCAGAACGATCTTTCAGTGTCGCTGAGGAAGGCCCGATGTCGAGCGGCTCCGCGCTACAAGGTCACATGGAGCGGGCTCTTTCGGTAAGGAATCTTTTTCATATCGCCTTTTTGACCTTGACAGGTATAGGGCGCTATACTATAAAGCTGAACGTTGGATCGTTGCAGAGAAAACCTGACGTCACTCGCAGAGGGGCACGATGGCCGATGAGTTGATTGCCAAGAGCGGTGAGACGGAGCATTCGATCGTCAAGGCCGAGGAGGGCGAGGCGACCATCTGGTCTCGGCGAGATTTCTTCTCGTTGGCCGGGTGGGGAGGGATACTGGCGGCCCTTGCCGCCGGCGGATTGGCGTTCGGGCGCTTCATGTTCCCCAGGGTGCTCTTCGAGCCGTTGCCCACCTTCAAGGCGGGTTTGCCGGAAGAGTATCCGGTTGGAACGGTCAGCGAACGTTGGAAGCAGGAGCAGCGCGTCTGGCTCGTGCACGAGCCAGACGGATTTTATGCCATCCTCGCTGTATGTACGCACCTCGGATGCACGCCGAACTGGTTGAACGCAGAGAACAAATTCAAGTGTCCCTGCCACGGGAGCGGTTTCCGGAGAACCGGGATCAATTTCGAGGGTCCGGCGCCACGGCCACTCGAGCGGGTCAAGATCGCCCTGGCCGATGACGGGCAGCTTGTGATCGACAAGAGCGTCCTGTTCCGTTACGAGAATGGGGATTGGACTAAGCCAGAGGCGTTTCTCAAGCTGAAGGCGTAACGCGAAAGGGGCAGACTCGGAGATGGCTCGCCTGAAAGAGCTCAAGCAGAAGGTCGTGGAATCGCAGTTGTGGCGGTCGATGTTCCGTCACGATTATCTGGACACCCCTCGTAACCGGGTGCTCCAGATCATGGCCAACGTCTGGCTTCACCTTCACCCACCCAAGATCCGGCGCCACGCCATCAAGATCCGCTTCACCTGGTGCATGGGGGGCATCACCTTTTTGATGTTTCTAAGCACCGTCATCACGGGCGTGATCCTGATGTTCTATTACCGCCCGGTGGCCGAGTATGCCTTTGCCGATATGAAGTACCTGGAATTCGATGTCCCGTTCGGTATGATCGTCCGCAACATGCATCGATGGGCCGCGCATGGCATGGTGATTACCGTGTGGCTTCATATGTTTCGTGTCTTTATGACGGGCTCGTATAAGCCCCCGAGGGAGTTTAATTGGGTTGTTGGGGTGATCTTGCTGACCATCACGCTGCTGTTGAGTTTTACCGGCTACCTCCTGCCATGGGACCAGCTCTCCATCTGGGCCGTGACGGTCGGCACGAATATGGCCCGAGCCACCCCGCTCCTGGGGAGCGAAGGACCCTTTGCTCAGGTGGTCGGGGTCACCCCTCGTTACGATGCCAGGGCCTTCCTTCTGGGAGGGACGCTCGTCGGACCTCCCACCCTTCTCAGGTTCTACGTCCTTCACTGCATTTTCCTTCCCATCCTGGCCAGCCTCCTGATGATCGTCCATTTCTGGAGGATCAGGAAAGACGGGGGGATCTCGGGCCCCATGTAGGTGCGCCCCGGGCGAACCAAGAAGGCGGTGCTTTGCGCGGGGAGGTCTCCCTGAGATGAGGCGTGTGTGCGTGAAAGGGCTAAGCGATCGCAATGGCTGAGGCAAAAGAGGGCCCGGGAGCGGCCAAGCGGATGACTCAACCGGCCGCAGCCACCAAGCCGGCGGTCGCTGACCGGGTCCATGTTTGGCCCTATCTCGTCCGCAGTGAATTCATCTGCACCATCATCGTGGGGGTGATCCTGACCGTTTGGTCGATCACGATCGATGCGCCCCTCGAAGAGCCGGCCAATCCCACACAAACCCCGAACCCCAGTAAGGCCCCCTGGTATTTCCTCGGCCTTCAGGAGATGCTGGTCTATTTCGATCCATGGTTTGCCGGGGTGGTCCTGCCTAGCCTGATCATCGTGGGACTGATGGTCATCCCGTACATCGATATCAACCCGAAGGGGAACGGCTACTACACCTTTAAGGAACGGCCATTCGCCATCGCCACCTTTCTCTTTGGCTTCATTTTCCTCTGGGTGTCGTTGATCATCACCGGCGTGTTCTTCCGCGGCCCCGGCTGGAATCTGTTCTGGCCATGGGAGACCTGGGACCCCCATATGGTCATTGCGTTGGTGAACGTCGATCTCCCCGCCTGGGGGCCGTTCAAGTGGTTGGGGAACCCCAAGATCTTCGGTGCCGAGGTCATCGGTCTCGTACTGATTGTGCTCTACTTGAGCACGGCGGTCATCTTCTATTACTGGAAGCGGGACACGAACGAGACCATTCGTCAGTTGGGCCCGGTGCGTTACGGGATCATTGCCGTGCTCTTCCTGACGATGATGGGTCTTCCTCTCAAGATCCTCCTCCGCTTGGCCTTTAATATCAAGTATGTCTGGGTCACGCCATGGTTCAATATCTGACACTCTCAGCAGAGGTGGTTCGGTGCGGTGGTGGGGGCGACAGCGCGGCACGAAGATAGCCGAAGAACAGTCTCTGCGGATTGTGTTCTTCGTCTCCAGCATGATGTTTGTCGTGGTCACCGGCTGGGCGGTCTGGGACGAAGAAGCAACACGTCGTCCCTGGAAAGAGTACCAGGCCGAGTTCAATCGCCTGGAGTATGAGCAGGTCTCGCAGGAACTGGCCGCGGAGAGGTCCAAGCTCGACAGCCCTGAGGCTCGAGCCGCCCGCGCGAAACTCCAGGGGGATGTACAGGCGGCGCAGGCGCGCTTGGCCGGACCCGAATACGCCAAGGCGCAGAAGCTCCTCGCAGCACGGCAAGCCGAGTACGCCGACGTGAGCATGAGGGGCCAATTTATTAAGAGCGAGCTGGACGAGGCATTGTACTGGGTGGAGCACGCGATCTATGAGAAGAAAGATACACAGGGACCCAAGGCCAGGGTAGTCAATCTAGAGAAGCAGTTGCATGAGATTATGCCAAAGGTGGAGGCGCTCGGCGCAAAGGAGGTTCAAGCTCAGGCGGAGGTGAAGCGGTTTCAGGCCGACGTTGAGAAGATCCAGGTCAAGATCGGCGAACTGGTCGCCCCGGTCACCGCCTTAGAGCGGCGGCTGGCCTCGATCAAGGGCCGCTCCGCTGAGGTGAAACAGGTTGTGGTGGAGGGCCTGGCGATCAACGAGTTCAAGGAGCCGATCCTGACCGTTGACCGGTGCACCACCTGCCATCTTGGGATCGATCGGGCTGGATTCGAGCAGATGAAGCAGCCGTTCCGCACGCATCCGCACCGGGAGGTGCTGTTCGGCAAGCATCCCATCACTCGTTTCGGCTGCGTATCGTGCCATCAGGGGCAGGGCCCAGCACTAGAGGTTGATTCCGCACATGGTGAGGTGAAGCACTGGGAGCGTCCGTTGCTCCGGGGTAGCTCCGTCCAGGTCTCCTGTCGCCCATGCCATGTCGAGGAGAAGGAGCTCCCGCTGGCGCCCGTCTATTCGCAGGGCAGGCAGATGGTGGAAGAACTTGGCTGCTTTGGCTGCCACAACCTGCCGGGATTCGAGAAGGCCCAAAAGGTGGGGCCGGACCTCACCCGGATCGCGAGCAAGGTCGATCCGAGTTGGTTATTTCGCTGGATCAAAGACCCGAGGGGGTACCTGCCGAAAACGAAGATGCCCAATTTCGGGCTTTCCGATGAGGACACCTTGAACGTCGAATCCTATCTGCTGAGCGCATCTCAGCCGATGCCGGAATTGCGGGGCGCGTTCAAGGCCGGCGGGTCCGTCGAGCGCGGAAGAGAGATCGTCAACAAGATCGGCTGCCTCGGCTGCCACCGGATCGCCGGCATCGAACCGAAGGGGCAGCCTTCGGAGGCTGCGTCCGCTGTGTCAGCGCGCAACTCTGGCGCAAACGCATCGGAGAGCGAGAAGAGGACAGCCGCCGTGATGGTGAACGGAGAGCAGGCCTCACAACCCGTGAGGGCGAGGCTGACGGCGCCGCCGCCGGCGCCGGAGAATCAGGACTTCGCGCCCGACCTCTCGAAGATTGCCAGCAAGGTAAATGCAGACTGGCTCTTCTCCTGGGTGAAGAATCCAAAGCACTTCCGGCCGACGACGCGAATGCCCAGCCTGCGCCTCTCTGACGACGAGGCCAGGGCCGTGACGGCCTTCCTGATGACGCTGGGGCAAAGGCGGCCGATCGCGGGCCTGGATCAGGAGTTGAAAAAAACCGAGCGGATCGCGGCGGGGGAGCGTCTCATCAGAAAGCGTGGCTGCTTCGGATGTCACGACATCAAGGGGTTTGAGACGGCCGAGAAGATCGCGCCGGATCTCAGCAACTATGGCCACAAGCGGCTGCTTGAGCTGTTTTTCGGCGAGGCGGTCCAGGTCAAACAGACCTGGGAGGACTTCACCTTCTGGAAACTGAAAAATCCGCAGATCTATGCCACCGAGCGTGTTGAGCAGTTGATGCCGAATTTCGGCTTCACCGATGAACAGGCCAAGACGCTACGCGTCTTCCTGAAGAGCATGAGCACCCAGCGACCTCAGGCCCAGTTCGAGCGGAAGCTTTCTGACGAGGAGCTTGCCATCCAGAATGGAAGGGGCCTTGTGAAGCGCTATAACTGCAACGGCTGTCACGTCATCGAGGGTCAGGGCGGCGCGATTGCCGCCTTCTACCCCGACAAGACCAAGATCCCGCCGCCCCTCGAAGTTGGAGGGTTGCATGAGGGCGAGAAGGTCCAGGCCACCTGGCTCTACCAATTCCTGGGGCGACCGACGCCGCTCAGGCCCTGGCTTGAGGTCCGGATGCCGACCTTCGGCCTCGGCATCGAGGACGCCACGACCTTGACGAAGTATTTCGCGGCGATGGGCAAGCAGCGGGTTCCCTATGAGTACGTCTCGCTGCACGAGCCGCTCGCGGAGAATCTGAGGGCGGGTCGCCTGTTGATGTCGAAGGACTATTTTGACTGCTTCAGTTGCCACCAGCAGGGCGATAAAAAGCCCGAGGGCCCGCCGGAGGGGTGGGCGCCGGATTTGAGCCTGGCCAAGCGCCGCTTGCGACCGGTCTGGATCGCCAAGTGGTTGAAGGATCCGCAGAAGATCGAGCCGGGGACGAAGATGCCGAGCTACTATCCGGGCGGTCCGGACGATGTCTTCGGCGGCAAGGAGGACCGGCAGATCCGGGCCATCACCGATTACCTGATGCACCTGGGCGAGCGGTGACCCGTATCCTCGATTCAGGAAAACGCGTATAATGTCGTAGGGGAGTAAACTCTCGAAAGGAGGCGATGCAACCATGGTAACGACACGGGAAATCGCGACAGCAGTGGTGACGGCAAGTCTGATCTTTGGGGCTGCGGCTTTGGCCCAGGCCTACGACGGGGGAGAGGTCAAGGATGGAGGGACGATCTCCGGGACGGTGAAGTTCGCCGGGGCGCCACCCGCCAGGAAGACGATCGAGGTGACCAAGGATAAGGAGGTCTGCGCAAAGGAAAAGCACCTGAGCTTCGATCTCGTTGTCGGTCCGGACAAGGGGATCGAGAATGCGGTCGTCCGTCTGGTTGACGTGAAGAAAGGTAAGAAGTGGGCGAGCACCAAGGCAGAGTTGGATCAGAAGGGTTGCGTCTACAGGCCGCACGTAACGGTGGTGCCGGCCGGCGGCGAGCTGAACATCCTGAACAGCGACGGGATTCTCCATAACATCCACACCTACAGCAAGGCGAACCCCTCGATCAACAAGGCCCAGCCGAAGTTCAAAAAGGTGCTGACCGAGAAGTTTTCGAAGCCCGAGGTGATCAAGGTAGCCTGCGACGCGCACGCATGGATGGGCGGCTGGATTGTTGCCTCCGAGCACCCATACATTGCGGTCACCGACGCGAAGGGGGCGTTCTCGCTCAAGGATGTGCCGGCGGGAACGTACAAGGTCGAGATCTGGCAGGAAACGCTTGGCAAGTCGGAGAAGACCGTCACCGTCAAGGCGAAAGAGGAGACCAAGCTCAACGTCGAACTCGCCAAGAAGTAGGAGCTCCACGAAGGCGGGGTTCACGGTGAACCGTTCACGGTTCACCGTCGACGGATAACAGCCCTTTTCTCCAGTCTGGGGGCTGTCAGGGGGAAACCAACTACGGCTCTCAGACGGATCACTTTTGGGGGTTGACTTCACCTCACGCCTCGGCTAGACTCCCTTGGGCTTACGGCAAGAGGAAGTACGGCTGAGACGTGTTGGCGTCCCCTTATCGGCTCTAAGGATCCGCGTCCCGCGAGAACGATGAAGGCCGGCTAGAGCCGGCCTTTCGTCCTCAAACCGCTATCGCAGGGAAGCAAGAAAGGACAACTCTCCATGATGGGTTGGCTTCCGGAGAACGTATCGACCTATGGGAAGGACATCGACCGTCTCTTCTACATCATCTACTACATTACAGGCGTCAGTTTCCTTTTGGTCTCGGGCACCATGGTGGTCTTCCTTATCCTCTACCGGCAGCGTGAGGGGCGCCGGGCGACGTATGTGCATGGTAACACCACCCTCGAGATCATCTGGACGATTGTGCCGGCCATCATCCTCGTCGTCCTGTCGTTCATGAGCCAGGCGTCGTGGGGGAATATCAAGGGCCGTGTGCCGCCCTCGGAAGTTCACGTCCAGGTGACTGCCAAGCAGTTCAACTGGGAGATCCTGTACCCCGGGCCCGACGGAAAGATCGGAACAGCGGATGACCTACAGATGGATAACGAGCTGCACGTGCCGGTGGGCAAGGTCGTTCGGGTCACCCTCAAGGCAAAGGATGTCATCCATAGTTTCTTCCTTCCGAACCTGCGCCTGAAGCAGGACGCCGTCCCGGGACGGGAGATCCAAGCGTGGTTCGAGGCGACCAAGCCGGGCCGGTACGAACTCCCCTGCGCCGAACTCTGTGGATTCGGCCACTCCGGCATGCTCGGTCATTTGACCGTTCACACCGCCGATGACTACAACAAATGGGTGAAGGAGCAGTGGCCATCGTCCTAGAATTTGCAGGTCGAGCTGTCAGCGATCAGCCATCAGGAAGGTTCGGGGGCCAGGTGTTTCGCTTCTCGCTGCTGCTGAGGGCTGACGGCTGATAGCTGAGTGCTGAATAGACGAGGAGACGATACATGAGCGAGGCTGTTGCCACGCATGCTGTGCATGAAGAGCTGGGGTTTCTTCGCACCTATGTCTTTTCGACGGATCATAAGATGATCGCCAGGCAGTTCCTGTTCCTGGGTCTGTTCATGATGATCCTGGGCGGCCTGATGGCGCTCATGATCCGCTGGCAACTCGCCTGGCCGGAGACCCAGGTGCCGGGGACCCGGTGGATCCCCGAGCCATTCATGACCGACGGGTATATGAACCCGGCCTTCTACAACACGCTCTTTACCATGCACGCCACGATCATGATCTTCTTCGTGATCATGCCGATTTTGGTGGGATGTTACGGAAACTTTTTGATCCCGCTCATGATCGGCGCACGGGACATGGCCTTTCCTGTCCTGAACATGCTCTCGTTCTGGGTTGGTGCGGTGGCCGGGGTCGTCATGTTGGCAGGCTTCTTTGTCCCCGGCGGCCATGCGGCCAGTGGCTGGACCTCATACGCCCCTCTGAGCGCGGTGACCCAGTACACCGGCGTGGACTGGGGGCAGAACTTGTGGTGTATCAGTCTCATCATCCTCGGTCTCTCGTCCCTGATGGGCTCGATCAACTACATCACAACGATCATCAACATGCGGGCGCCCGGCATGACCTTCTTCCGTCTGCCGCTCGTCATCTGGTCTCTCTTCATTGTCGCCATCCTGCTGTTGCTGGCGCTCCCGGTGCTGACCTCGGCGCTGGCCATGCTCTTGCTGGATCGCATGGCGGGGACGAGCTTCTTTCTTCCCGCGGGCGGGGGGGAGCCGCTTCTGTGGCAGCACCTTTTCTGGTTCTTTGGCCATCCGGAAGTGTACATCTTGATCCTCCCGGCCATGGGGATTGCCTCCGATATCCTGTCCGTCTTCTCTCGCAAGCCGATCTTCGGATACCGCGCGATGGCCTTCTCCATGATCGGGATCGCGTTCCTGAGTTGGGTTGTCTGGGGCCACCACATGTTTCAAAGCGGGATGAGCCCGGCACTCGGCTTTAGCTTCATGGTGACGACGATGGTGATCGCGGTGCCATCGGCGATCAAGACGTTCAACTGGCTCGGGACAATATGGGGTGGCTCGATCAGGTTCACGACGCCGATGCTGAACGCGCTGGCCTTCGTCTCCATGTTCGTCGTCGGTGGCCTAAGCGGCATCTTCATGGCCTCGACGCCCGTCGATATCTTCATCCATGACACCTATTTCATCGTCGCCCATATCCACTACGTCGTCTTCGGCGGCAGCGTCTTCGGCCTCTTCGCTGCTGTCTACTACTGGTTCCCGAAGATGTTCGGGCGCATGATGAACGAGCCGCTGGGGAAGATCCACTTCTTCACGACCTTCATCGCGTACAACTGCACCTTTTTCGCGATGCACATCCTTGGCATAGGCGGGATGATGAGGCGGATCTACAACCCGATGCAGTACGAGTTCCTGCACCCACTGCAGCCGATCAATGTGTTCATCACCTGGAGCGCGATCGCGCTCGGGCTCGCGCAGATCCCCTTCGTGATCAATTTCTTCTGGAGCTTGTTCGCCGGGAGGAAGGCCGAGCGGAATCCCTGGAAGGCGAACACGCTCGAGTGGGTAGCCCCGTCGCCGCCGCCGCACGGCAACTTCGATGCGATTCCCGTCGTCTATCGCGGCCCCTATGAGTATAGCTCGCCCGAGGTCACCGAGGACTACCTGCCACAGGATCGGCAGCTCGTGCCTCAGCGTGTGGCGACAGCGCATTAGGAGCGGAAGCATGCCGGATCAGCGACACGCCTGCATCCCGCGCCAGGGAACAACCAGCGCCTGGCTGCATCGCCTCGCGCTCCTCACCGCGAGCGTCACCCTCGTGCTGATCTTTGTTGGGGGTCTGGTGACCAATACCGGCTCAGCGCTTGCAGTGCCGGACTGGCCGACGACCTTTGGGTACAGCATGTTCTTGTACCCATGGTCGAGGATGGTTGGAGGCATCTTCTACGAACACAGTCATCGCCTGATCGGTTCGGCCGCCGGTATCCTGACCGTGACGTTGGCCGTTTGGATGTGGATCACAGAGCCGCGGCGATGGCTTCGGTGGTTGGGGGCTGCCGCCGTCATGGCGGTGATCGTCCAGGGAGTATTGGGTGGTCTTCGGGTGATCCTAATTTCCGACGGAACGACGATCGCCATCATCCATGGTTGCCTCGCGCAGGCCTTTTTTGCCCTCACGGTGAGTGTGGCGCTGTTCACCTCCCAGGGCTGGAAACAGGAACCGGAACAGATCCCCGGCGCGGAGGCCGGCCGCCTGAGACGTTTCTCCCTCCTCACGACCGGCTTGATTGCCTTGCAGATCGTTGTCGGAGCGATTCTGACACACGCCGGTCTTTTGCTGAATGCTCACTTGCTGTTCGCTGTCCTTGTGACCATTCATGTGTCGATGCTTGCAGCACGGATCTTGAGACGCCATCAAGGTGAGGAGAAGCTCGTGCGCCCCGTGATCGTGCTCTGCAGCCTATTGTTTCTCCAACTCCTCCTGGGTCTGGGATCGTATGTGGGGCGTTTCACATCTCTCGGATTGCCCAACGCCGCTCTGACTGGATTGGCGCTTCCAGTCACCCACAGGCTCACTGGAGCGTTGATGCTGGCGACCTGCCTGGTCGTGACACTGCGGGCGCATCGACGTGCCGCGTCGGTCACTCGCGTAGTCGGCCGCGTGATCGCGCCGGAGGGGGTGCCCGCGTGACGCTTCAAACGGGGACGCTGGACATCGGGCTGACACGCGCGCGCCGGCGAGCGGCAGATTTCGCCGCGCTGGCGAAGCCTCGGGTGGTTCTCATGGTCCTGGTCACGGCCCTCGTGGGATTTTATCTGGGCTCGCGGGGCGCGCCGGACTACATCGCGCTCCTTCAGACTCTGGTCGGGGTAGGACTCGCGGCGGCGGGTAGCCTCGCGCTCAACCAGTTCCTGGAGCGCGAGGTGGATTCACGGATGGAGCGGACACGGCTCCGCCCGTTGCCCGATGGGCGGCTCGAGCCCATCGAGGCGCTGGGGTTCGGTGCGGCGATGACCGTGGCAGGCCTCCTGTACCTCGCCCTTGCCGTGAACGCGCTAAGTTCACTGCTGGCGGCAATCATCGTTGGCAGCTATCTCTTTCTCTACACGCCGCTCAAACGTAAGTCTGCGATCTGCACCGTCGTGGGGTCGATTCCAGGGGCGCTGCCTCCGGTCATCGGGTGGACGGCGGCCAGGGGCGAGCTTGGGCTCGAGGCGTGGGTCCTCTTTGCCATCCTCTTTTTGTGGCAACTTCCCCACACGCTCGCCATCGGCACGCTCTATCGCGACGACTATGCCCGTGCAGGGATTCGAGTGCTGCCTGTGGTCGATCCGGACGGCAAGAGCACCGGACGTCAGATCGTCAGCAACTGCTTGGCGCTGCTCGTGGTGGGCCTCCTGCCGACGCTGATCGGGCTGGCTGGAGAGGTCTATTTCCTTGGCGCGTTCGCGCTCGGCGTTGGGCTGCTCGGGTGCGGCTTTGCGCTCGCCATCTCGCGGTCGATGGCAAATGCGCGGCGCCTCCTGTTCGCGTCGCTGGTGTACCTTCCGGTGCTCCTCGCGCTTATGGCGCTCGATAAGGTTCCATTCTAATGCCGAGACCGGGAAGGTGCCGCGCAACTTAGGGCGAAATGGTTGGAGGGGCTCTAGTGCCGTTCCAACTTGTTGCGGCTAACTGTCGACAGGTGTCGGGCGAAGAACTATCGATTTCCGCGGCCTTATCATTTCGGTGTAAATAGTTGGAACGGCACTAGCCATGACGCGGACCGGACCTGAACTATTTGCCAGAAAGAAGAATGTGCGTCTGGGGCTATTCCTGGTAAGCATCTTCCTGGTGCTCTATGCGGGGTCAGTGATCTTCATACTGGTGAGCCATTAGGATGTCAGCCGAGAAGCGGCTTGCGGGAGAGGCGTGACATGCCCCGCGGGGAAGTTGTAACCTCAATTGTTGATGTCGGAACAGAGCAACGAGTCGAGATCCCTTCGCGCGTTGGTGCGCCGCCATTCACGGGATCTCCCTCCGGCCGGGATCCGTTCCCGTGGTCCCCAGATCCCATGGTTGGGCCACCGGTCAGCAACGCCCGGCTTGGGATGTTGGTCTTCCTGGCATTCGAGGGGATGTTCTTTGCCGGACTACTCGGAACGTTCTTGGTGTTTCGTCTCGGAAGTCAGTTCTGGCCCCCGGTCGGCCAGCCGCGCCTGCCGATCTTGGTCACCTCGGCCAATACCGCAATCCTGCTTTTCAGCAGTTGGACCATGCGCAACGGGCTACGCGCCATGCGGAAAGGTGATTGGGATGGTCTGACAACCGGGCTATCGTGGACGGCGCTACTCGGAACCACCTTCCTCATCGTCCAGGGGTCCGAATGGCTTCGCCTCATCCGGCACGGCCTTACGCTGTCGGCGGGGATCTACGGTGCCACCTTCTACACCCTGATCGGGTGTCATGGCCTCCACGTCCTTGGCGCGGTCATCTGGTTGCTGATCGCTCGTATCGGCTTGAGCGACAAACGGTTTTGGGCGCGCCGGCAGGTCGGCGTCGAGCTCGGTGGGATGTATTGGTACTTCGTCGTTGCCCTTTGGCCTGTTCTCTTCGCACTTGTGTATCTCAGTTGAATCTCCGGGCGATCGGCGTGACGGGACGAGTGTGGATGGGAGAGTCTAGAGTGCGCTGCACAGTGGGGGATCGGATTCAACTGCTTGCCGCAGGAGTAGTGGTGGTCGCTGCGGCCGTCGGCGCCCTACTTCCGGTCGATGCCCACGCCTGTTCGGTCTGTTGGGATTCGTCGAACGACTTATCTGCTCGGGCCATGAGCTGGAGCATCCTGTTTCTGATGGCCATGCCGTTTACTATCGTAGGGTCGATCGGAGGATGGTTGGTCTACAAGTATAGAAGACATCCCTCCAAGGTCGAACGTCAGCAGCCAGCATCAGGCCGGCCCCTTCCCACAACACAACTGATTCAAAAGGAGAGCGTACGTTGAGCCAAGCCGCCGCCTTAGATACGGCTGTCGAACCGGCAGAGTCGCCCCTCACGCCCGAGAGTTGGGGCAAGCTTGGAATGTGGATCTTTCTTGCCGGCGATGCGATGTCATTTGGGGCCTTGCTGGCCGGATATGGCGCCCTCCGCTATGGAAGCACTGACTGGCCTTTACCGTCGAAGGTGCTGGGCGTGGGGTTGACCGCCTTCATGACGTTTCTCTTGATTTGCAGCAGCGTGACGATGGTGCTTGCCCTGGCGGCGATCCAAAGGGGGGATCAGCGTGGGCTGCGGAAGTTCCTTTCGTTGACCGTCTTGGGCGGGTTGATGTTCCTGGGTATGCAGGCCTACGAGTGGACCCATCTGATCCACGATGGCCTGACGCTCACCGGCAATCCCTTCGGCGCTGTGTTATTCGGGACCACCTTTTTCATCATCACCGGCTTTCATGGCGCGCACGTCACCGGTGGGGTCATCTACCTGTCCTGCTATCTGATCCAGGCGCTTCGCGGGCACGTCGGCCAAGGCAGCGCCAATGCCATTGAAATCGCGGCACTGTACTGGCACTTCGTGGATCTGGTCTGGATCCTGGTGTTCACCTTCGTCTATCTGTTATAATGCGCGGTGGGAGGAATCGATGACGTCCGCTCATAAGCAACCGAACTACATCGGCGTCTTCTGGTGGCTCTTGGCCCTCACGATTCTCGAGGTGGGAGTGATCTTTATGCCGATGGCGAGGCTCCTCATCGCCATCCTGCTGGTCGGGATGGCGATGTCGAAGGCGGCACTCGTCGCCATGTACTTCATGCACCTGAAGTTTGAGCGGCGAACACTGGGCTTAATCGCCATCATTCCATTAGCCTTGTGCGTGTTATTGGTCTTTGCCCTGCTGCCGGACCTGTCCGCAACTCCGCACCGATCGACGGAACCTCCTCAGGCCCCTGCAACCTCGCATTGACGTCGTCAGGTTCCCCCGCTATCGGAGGGGTCGGCTGCTTGGTTAACAGGTGAGACCGGGGGAACAGATCAGGCAACCGGGCGATCCCGGGGTCCAGAAAGCGCTCTGGGGCCTGCTGATTCTCGTTCTCATCGGCGTGGTTGGCGCAGGAGCCTGGTCCCTGATCTTCCATAAACCGGTCTCGAAACAGGCGCTGTCGGTCGGACCGCGGCAACCACCCGCCTACGGCTCGGTGCCCGATTTCTCGTTTATCGAGCGGAGCGGTCGAAGGGTCGAGCGGGCAGAGTTCCTGGGAAAGATCTGGGTCGTGGACCTGATCTACACCCGCTGTCCCGATACCTGCCCGTTGCAGAGCGCCGAGATGGCCAGGCTTCAGGCTGAGTTTGTGAACGAGGCGGATGTCCTTTTGGTCTCGATCACAGTCGATCCGGCGCGGGACACCCTTGCGGTCCTTTCCCGATACGCGAAACGCTTCGGGGCTGATCCGAAACGATGGCTCTTCCTGACTGGAGAGAAAGAGGCGATTTATCGCTTCGTCCAGGAAGGCCTCCGCCTCCCCGTGATGGATCCCAGAAGCAGGCCCCGGGGTGCTAGTGGCGAGGGAGTGACACTTCTTCACAGCTCCAGATTCGTTCTTGTCGATCGCGAGGCCCGGATCAGAGGCTACTACGAGAGCAGCGATATGGAATCAGTCCGGCAGCTCCGCGAACACGTAAAGACCTTGCTTCGGAAGGGATGAGCCCCCTCTCCGTTTCAGCGCTCCCTACCCTCAATGCCGCACTGAATGGCACCTGCGCCCTCTTGCTTACCGTCGGATATCTTTTCATTCGACGGCGGAAGGTCGCCGCCCACAGGGCGTGCATGATATCCGCCTTTGTGACCTCCACACTCTTTCTGATCTCCTATCTGACCTATCACTATCACGTCGGGTCGAGGCCGTTCGGGGGGCAAGGCGCGATTCGCACACTGTACTTCACGATTCTCATCTCGCACACGATCCTGGCCGTGGCGATTATCCCTTTAGCGCTCATCACGTTATATCGGGGATTGAAAGGTCGCTTTGATCGACACGTCGCGATTGCCCGATGGACGCTGCCTGTGTGGCTCTACGTGTCGGTCACCGGGGTGATCGTTTATCTGATGCTGTATCAGCTCTACCCATCTTCGTGACTCACCCGAATATCCCGGCCTACCTTCAGCACCGGCTCACCAATGGTACTGTGAACGGAGAGAGGGCCTGAGCAGGATGGATCTGCACCGTGTCCGATTGCTGCTGAGCAGAGGTGTCCGGTTGAGGTGCCCTCGATGCGGCGCCGCGACACTGTTTGGTGGTCTCCTCTCGATGTATCCAGACTGCGTCAACTGCGATCTGAGGTTCGAACGTGAACAGGGATATTTCGTAGGCGCAATCTACCTGAATTATGCCGCTACGGTTATTATCGTGATCGCGGGGTACATTGTGCTTGATTATTTCTTCAACCTTTCGCTTGCTAAGCAGCTCATCGTGTGGATCGCGTTTGGCGTCTGCTTCCCCCTGTTCTTTCTTCGGTATGCCAGAAGCCTGTGGCTGAGCATCGACTATATCTTCGACCCCGAGAATGGGCCAGGGGACCGCACCTGATCAGTGCCGACGGAGCGTCAGTATTCGTGCCTCGACACCCCCGGATGACCTTGTCGTGGGCTCTTGCGCCCGACTCGATCGGACCGATGCCACGTAAGAAAAACAGCGTTGGTCTCTGTCCCGTTACGTGGTATCATGCGCGGAAAAGTGGTCCAGGGACACCTTAGACCGCCTAGCCATAAGGGGGGATTTACCGACCATGTACAGAAACATCATGGTGCCACTTGACAATTCCGAGTATTCGAACTGCGCCGCGGAGCTTGCGGTCGCCCTCGGACAGCACTTTGGCGCATCCTTAACCGGCTCCCATGTGTACGCCGCCAAGATGCACGACTACCGTTTCAAGCAGATGGAGTACACGCTCCCTGAAGAGTATCAGGATGAGAATGAACTGGAGCGGCAACGGAAGATTCATGACTCTCTGATCACCATGGGACTTCAGTTGATCTCAGATTCCTACATCGACGTGATGGAGCGGAGGTGCCAGGAGCGGGGCCTGGTCTTCGAACGGAAGATGTTCGACGGACGGACCTTCCAGCCGTTGGTGGAGGACATCAAGAAGAGCGGCTACGACCTGGTCGTGATCGGTGCACTGGGCCTGGGCGCGGTGAAGGATAGCCTGATCGGCAGCGTCACGGACCGGGTGATCCGGCGGGTCACCACCGACGTCCTGGTGGCGAAGAACGTGGCACCGTTGGCGGAGCAGACGGGCGGGAGCATCCTGGTGGGGATCGACGGGAGCCCTCAGTCGTTTGCAGGGCTTAAGTCGGCGATCGCCATCGGGCGCGCCATGAATCGGCAGGTCGAGGCGGTCGGGGTCTACGACCCGTATCTGCACTACGCGATGTTTAACAGCATCGTGGGCGTGTTATCCGAGAAGGCCTCGAAGGTATTCAAGTTCAAGGAACAGGAGAAGCTGCACGAGGAGATCATTGACACCGGTCTGGCCAAGATCTACCAGTCGCACCTGGAGGTGGCCAGGACCGTGGCTGCGGAGGACGGGGTCGATCTGAAAATCACCTTGCTGGACGGCAAGGCGTTCGAGAAGATCATCCAGTACATCAGGAAGGAGAAGCCGTGGCTCCTGGTCCTCGGCAGGATCGGCATCCATAGCGATGAGAGCATGGATATCGGAAGCAACGCCGAAAACCTCCTTCGCCTGGCCCCGTGTCACGTCTTGCTCACGAGTGGTAAGTGTTACCCGCCGATCGACGTGAGGGCGGAGGAGGCCGTGAGCTGGACCGATGAAGCGCTCGCCCGCATGGAGCGGGTGCCGGACTTCGTGAAGGGGATTGCCAGGACCGCCGTCCTGCGGTTCGCCTTGGAGCGAGGCCACTCGGTCGTGACCTCGTCGGTGATCGACCAGGTGATGGACATCTTCATGCCGAAGCGGACGGCGGAGATGGCGGGGCGGGCGGCGCTGGAACTCGCTGTCGAGCGGATTCGTGCGGCCGATCTGTCCGCCTTCCTATGCGAGGTGTGTGGTCACGTCGCCAGAGAGGTGAAGCCGGTCCAGTGTCCGGTTTGCCGTTCCGGCTCGGAGAAATTTCAGACGATCGACAAGACGGTCGTCGAGGCCCTGGCAGGGCGGGAGGGTGCCCTGGAGGAAGAGGAGGCGTTCGATGGCGTGAGGCTCACCTGGACCGAGGAGGCCAAGAAGCTTCTTCGGACTGTCCCGTCGGGATACGAGCGGAGGCGGGCGAAGGCCAGGATGGAGAAGTCGGCCAGGATCCGCAAGCTGGAGGCGATCACGAAGGACGTGGCCGCGGCGGTCATCGACGAGGATGCGGACGCGAAGCGCGTGACCCCGCTCGTTCGAGGCGCTGTCGCGCCGGGCCCATTCATGCCGAAGCACACTGTTGCCTGGACCGAGGACGCGGTGTCCCGGCTGAACCGGGTGCCGGCAGGCTTCATGCGGGACATCACCAGGTCGAGGATCGAGGCAGTGGCAAAGGAACGCGGCGCCGAGCTGATCGACCTGGAGGTGGTGGAGGCCGGCATTGAGGTCGGCAAGAAGATCATGAACGAGGTTGTGGCCGACTACAGCAAGGGCGAGGTCCAGATAGCGGCGATCCGTGAACAGTACGAGGGGAAGCCGGAATAGGGCGAGTGGCTGATTGCTGCGCCCCGGCGACCGTTCAGGGATGGCGATACAGCAGGTGAAGTTCCGGCAGGCGGCGCTGTCGTACCTGATTTACGGCTGCCTCTACCTCGCGGGAGCTGCATACATTGCGACCTCAGGTGTCTCCGGGCGGGCGATGACTGCACGATCGACCCTCGTGTGGTTCGGCGTTGGGGCGATCCTGGTCATCCTGTTTCCCTGGCTGATCAGCAAGGGGTATGTCTGGTTCACGCGTCTCCTCGTTCTTCTTGTCCTCTTTCGGGCCGTCGGCATTGTCAGGGTCATCGTCAGGCCGACAATCGCGGCGGTTCCCCTTATTGGAGGGATCGAACTCCCCATGCGCCTGGGGGCGTTCTTCTTTTTGCTCGTCACTCTCGGGGCCAGCTATATGCTGGCCCGGGCCGCTTGGGATCTCAGTCCATGAAAACATACGGGGATATCCCCGGCGACGCCGGCTCGGATGTGTTAGGCCAGGTCAACGCGCAACAGGAGCGCCTCCGGGCCCGCATGGCGAGGATCCATGCCAAGGTGGCTGTCCTGAGCGGCAAGGGCGGGGTCGGCAAAAGCGTCATCGTCGCCAACCTGGCTGCTGCCTTTGCGGAAGGCGGGCTGCGGGTTGGAGTCCTGGACGCCGATATCAACGGCCCGTCCCTGGGAAAGATGCTCGGGGTGCGGGGACAGCGTCTCGCCTTTGAGACGGCTGGCGTACAGCCCGCGCTGGGGCCGCTGGGAATACGGGTGCTGTCGATGGATCTCTTCCTTCCCAGCGATGAGACCCCTGTCCTCTGGACCGGGCCGACGGAGGGGGGAGGGTACCTCTGGCGAGGGGCGATGGAAGCCGCAACACTCAGGGAGTTCCTTGCTGACACCGAGTGGGGTGAACTGGACATGTTGCTTCTTGACCTGCCGCCCGGGACTGACCGAATCCCCAGCCTGCTCTCGTTACTTCCGGAACTCCACGGGATTGTCATCGTGACCTTGCCCTCACAGGTTTCGCAACTCATCGTGGCCAAATCGGTGACCATGGCCAAGGAGATCGTGAAGGCGCCGATACTGGGCCTCGTCGAGAATATGGCGGCCCATCGTTGCGCCCACTGCGGCGCTGAGGAAGCCTTGTTCGCCGGGGAGGATTCGGCGCAAATGGCTGAGCGGCTGGCGATCCCCTTCCTGGGTCGCGTTCCCTTTGATCCGGTTCTCACCCGCTGCGCAGACGAAGGGACTCCGGTCCTGCTGTCGCATCCGACCGCGCCCGCAGCCCAAGCCCTGTCTCGGATCGCCGCCAAGATAGGGGAGGCACTCCACCGTGCGCCTGCGCTCGCGGAGGCAAAGGAGAGCCCATGAAATTTTTATGTGTCCAGTGCGATGAGGCGATGAAGATAACAGAGACGAAGGGACCGGAGGACGGGAGCCTGGCTGTGGTGTTTGGCTGCCCGACCTGCAGGCGGCAGGTGGCAATGCTCACCAATCCGATGGAGACACAAATGGTCCGATCGCTCGATGTGAAGATAGGGGGACAACAGGCCCCTCACGATCCGATGGCATTCGTTCGAAGCAGCCTCGCCGTCAAGCGGGAAGAAGTGCCGTCGCCCAGCGAGCCTTCCCCGACCGGATTAGGCTGCCCCTTCACCTCGATCGCGAATTCTGCGTTCGAGAGGCAAGGCTTGATAGGGGGGGCGATCTGGACCGAGGAGGCGGCAGAACGGCTGAATAACATCCCGAGCTTCGTCCGCTCTTGGGCCCAAAGGGGGATCGAGCAGTACGCGCGGGAGAACGGCTGCCAGAGAATCACAGTCGAGGTGATGGAAGAGGCGAGGCAACGCTTCGGAATGTAAGCGGCGTCCATGACCTCACTGCGGCTGGCGAATCTCTGGCTGCACCTGTTCGCCGCTTCCATCTGGATCGGTGTGTCGGCCTTCCTCACCATGCTCTGGCTTCCTCAGGTCCGCAAGGGCATCGATCCGGTCTCGTGGGAGGAACTACTCCTTCGCCTCGGAAGACGCTACATCCGATGGGCCTGGCTGGCCGTCCACATCCTAGTGCTGACCGGAATCTTCAATCTCCTGAGTGTGGGAATCGACACCGGGTTCGCATTCCCGCCCGCCTTCCTGAGACGGCTCATCGCCAAGCTCGTGATCGTGTTGCTCATGGTTGCGCTTCAGGTAGGATTGAGCGTCATCTGGCTGCCACGGCTTGCAAGGGGTCCATCTGGAGGGGTGGCAGAGAAGGCGATCCGCCGCGCGCTTCTCGCCACCAGCATTGCAGGGGCTCTCGCCTTGTGGTTCGCCTTGATGTTGCGGAGCTAATACAAACGTATCGCATACCGTGTCATTGCTCCGAAAGTCCCCTCACCCCGACCCTCTCCCGCAAATGGGGAGAGGGGGCCACAAAAAGGAACTCCTCTCCCCCGCTGGGGGAGAGGATGAAGGTGAGGGGGGACGAGGATTGGGCGGGGTCAAGCCCCTCTCGGGGCGGAGGCTCAGGCGAGGGAGATCCGATGTTCCCCGAGGATCTGTCGGAGGCGCTGGCCGTTGATGAGTTCGAGCGGCGGCCCCTCGATCAGTTTAGGGACCTCCTCGGAAAAAAAACCGGTCGTGATGAAGATGCCTTTGGATGCCCCCTCGGCGCGCACGGTGTCGCCCAGGGCGATGATCCGCGTGGAGTCGATCGGCTCGTCGGGCGAGGCCAGCACGCAATGGATGATATAGTCGCCTCCGGTGATCGGCTTGGGATTCACAGCGGTGATATCGATCTTGCCCTGCTTATTGCTGTTGAATGAGTTGATGACCAGACCCATGTCTTCCAGGAGGCGGATGCACAGGCGCTCGAACTGCTCTGGGGCAAGCCGCTCCAGTCGCTGCTGGTCAGCGCCCCTGGGCTGGTAATAGGCCTTTTCGGCGGCCACAGGTGTGGAGGAGCGGTTGATCAGAAGGATGAGGGCCAAACCGGCCAGGATCGCGATGGTGACCAGGATGAACACGCCTGCCCCTTAGCGAGTAGCGGGAGACCTCGATGGACTAACGGGAACGGTCTATTTGTACATCTCTTCGAAGATCCGGTCCTTCTGGCCCTTATCGATGAGGTGATCGTGCCGAAACGCCTGTTTCATCGCTATCCCGAGGCAGATCAGCACGAGGACCAGCATTCCAATGATGGGGATGTTATCCGGTTGGGTCGCAATGGCCAGAAACTGCTGCACAGGCTTCCTCCTTCCGACGGAATTGTAGCATCATCGTTGATGATTGCAAGCCTTTTGTCTGGAGGGCGCGGTGGGGTATCTGGCGAAGGGGCTCCAACTGTTCGGGATGGCGAATCTGATGGTCGGCTTCTACATCGGCCTCACCGACGAGAGGGGGATGTGGACGGAGCTCTATCTGCTGGGCATCGGGAGTGTCGTCTTTTTACTCGGGCGGCTCCTCGAAGGAAGGGGGAAACCGTGAGCCCAGCGATGCGGGGGCTATGGCTTTCACTCCTCCTGATCTCGCTGCTGGGGGAAGGGGCCTTGGGGGCGCCCAAGGGCGCGGACCCTTCCTCCGCCGCCCCGGACCAAGAGTATCGACGCGGGGTCTCGCTTCAACAAGAGAGACGCATGTCCGAGGCGATCGATGCCTTTCGGGCCTGTCTTCGGCTCGACCCAACGCGCTCCCGGGCCTATGACAGGCTCAAAGAGGCATACGGGCACAAGCAGACGATCGATCAGGTGGTTGCCGAGCTAAGCAGTCGAACGGAGCGGGACCGCAGCGACTTCGTCTCCTGGAATCTGCTCGGTGTCCTCTATGTCAAGCAGGGGCGCTGGTCGGACGGCATGGCTGCGCTTGAGCGGGCGGTGCGCTCTGAGCCCAGGGATGTTGATGCCTGGACCAATCTCGGCTGGTTGCTGACGGAGCTGAAGCAGGTCGAGAGGGCCCGCGAGGCGTTCGGCCGTGCGCTTGCCCTTAACCCCGGCTATGGCCGTGCGCACGCCGGGATGGCCGGACTGCACGCAGAGGGAGGTGGCGACTACGATAAGGCGATCGAAGCGTATCGGCTCGCGCTTTCGGCCGAGCCGGACAATCCAACCTACCTCTATGACATGGGGTGGGCCTATTACCGCAAGGGGATGACCGATCGAGCCTTGGAGGTGTTGACGCGAGCGTCGGTCCTCGCCCCCGATGATCCGGCGGGGCGAGCGAAGGTCGGATGGGCGCGGCTTCGCCTGAAAGACTACGGGGCCGCGATAGAGGAATTTCAACAGGCATTGCGTCTGCAGCCAACGTATGCCTTCGCTCGATTCGGACTGGCGCGGGCGCTTCAGGCGGAGGGGCGGAACGACTCAGCAATGGCGGAATACAAGCGGGCCTGGCGGGAAAGCAGGAACGATCTCTACCTGATCTACCTGCTCGGGCTGTATCTGCAGCGGAGCCTGGTCTTCATCCTCCTGGTGGTTGGCCTTGCGATGGTCCTCACGCTTTTCTGGCTGTTTCGGCGGAACACACTGCCACCGGCATCGCAGTCGGCGGGGGAAAAATGACACGGAAGGGGAGGCGCCTCACGCCAAGCGGGCGATCATTCTCGGGTCGATGTGCTGCGCCCGCATCGTTCGCTTGAGTTCGTGAAGCTGCTTGCCCACCTGCCAGCATTGGTAGATCGCGTACAGGGTGAAGATCCCCATGAGCCCGGCGATCGTTTGGAACCCCAGGAAGGGGATGAAGCTTTCCGCGTTCAGGAACCCCCCCAGTAGCTCTCCAAGGCTGGGCTTTGGATTGGTCAGGAGGGTGTCGATCCGGATGGTTTGAAGGGAGAGGAGGCCGCTCACAACCGAGATCAGACCGGTCACCGCCCCGCCGGCGGCGAGCTGCATGAACCTTTGACGCCTCACTCGAAACCGGGGGATGAATCGGGCCCGATCTGCCGCTTGAAGCAGGCCTTGGGCCAGATCGTGCTTCTGGCGAAGGGTCATCCCCTTCTTCTCCAATTCAGACACCACGTACACGTCCTTTCCGAACTCGACCGCCACCTCCTTTTTTAGACGCCTTCCTGCCTCTTCCGCCTCAGAGAATACCGCGATATCGAATGGTCGAGAGCCCCCCAGCATCTCCACGACCTGGTAGAGCAGGGCCTGAAGCCGCCGATACTCCCCCGGGTCCATCGGTTTCGCTGGCGGGGCAGCCGCAGCCGCGGGTTTTGGGGCCGGCTTGGCAGGTGCTGCCGCGGCCGGCGCCGGAGCTGTTGGGGCCTCGGTCGCGGCCGCGACGGCGGCATGGACCATGGCTGGGGCAGGAGCTGGCGCCTCGAGCGTTGCGGCGGTCGCAGCCACCGCGGATGGCGTGGACGGTGGAGGTGCTTCAGCCTTTACAGCACCCGTAGCGACCGCTGCTGGCACCTTCGCAGCCACGGCCGGCTGGCCCTTCCAGGCCCAGTGGGTTGAGCCCGCGGCAATGCCACCGGAGCCGACCTCGGCCTTGCTCTTTGCCGCAGGAACGCCGGTATTCTCGGCAAAATAGTCGATGGCTTTCTGGGTGTAGGACTTCCACTGTTCGGGAACGTCGGCCTCCGCGAAGATCGCAGTGACCGGACAGACTGGCACGCAGGCGTTGCAGTCGATGCACTCCTCGGGATGGATGAAGAGTTGGTCTTCATTTTCATAGAAGCATGCAACCGGGCAGACCTCGACGCAGGCACGATCCTTGGTCCCGATGCATGGGTCAGCGACGACGTAGGCCATCTCTTCCTCCGATAGAGATTTCGTCGTACATACTACACATCCCGCCTGCATGGGGCAAGCAAAAACCACCTCCTCTGGTGAAGTAACAGGCCCCAATAGAAAGTCCGTTCGTCCAGAGGAGGCGCGGTATTTTCGCGCCGTCTCGAAGGACGGACGGTCTGTCCTGAGCACGTCGAAGGGAGCAGCGCTGAGGTAGGCCAGACAGACTGCTCAGCAGGCGAGAAGAAGGCGGTGTAGTGGACGCTGCTCATAATGGCACTGCCACCCCCCTACGTCCTGGCAAAGTGCCTTTTTTGTGAAGAACGCATTTTGGGCTTGACAACACACTAGATATTGTAGTATTAGACAATCCCCCGCACAAAATATGGTATTCCAAGGGGCTCGAAAGGCGGCAAGGCCTTGACTTCCCTAGTCGTAACCTGATCCAAGAGTGCAGTGGCCCAGAAATGGTTTTTCAGGTAATCCGTTCGGGCTGAGCTTGTCGAAGCTCAGGTGATTCACCCTTCGACGTGCCCAGAGCGAACGGAGAACGTAAGCAAGTCCTCGAACACCCGAGAGAATCGCCACGGTCTTCGAAAGTACAAGGATCAGGTTATTTTGACGAGAGAAGGCTCAATAGCTAGACAGCACGAAAGCGGTGCCGGAGGAGTCTCGTTTGAGTGAGTGTGTGAAGTGCGGCAATGTAATCGTTCTCGGTGCCGCAGCTTGTGACAAATGCACTTGGCCGCTTACTCGTGGCGCATGGTCGTCGTCGAAGCGGCGAATTTCTCGCGTTACTCTGGACACGAGCTGCGTAAACGCCAAAGGGCGCAATCCTGACTTAAACACACTCGAGCGATGGGCTGCAGCTCGGCTTCTTGTGCTGCAGCGGTCCGCTGTGATGCTCAAGGAGCTCCAGGGTCAGGAGCGAATCGCGAAGGCTACCTCGCTTGCCACCCATCCTGGCCTGTTTTCCCTCGAGGTGAACTTCCTCGGAGATCCTGATGTGCTGGCAGGACCCGACATCCCTCAGGATCTTCAGCAAATTCTTTTCCCGACGGCGAAACCGCTAACGGAAAATCAGCGGTCAGACGTCGAGCATCTTCGTCTCCACGTTCGAACGGGTGGGGATGTCTTTGTCACACTAAACCCCAACGATTTCATCACCCGAGGGCGACAAGAGGCCCTATCTTCTTTTGGCATTTGGGTGCTCTCCCCGGCTGAACTGGTTGGTTTGCTCAAGGAACTGTACGGTCGGGAGATGGAATGGGCAGACTCGTTTGACTGTTTGCGAATTGGTTCAAAGGGTACAATGGAAATGGCACCGGCGGAGTCGCCGAAAATAGAGGAGGGCAAGATGGACGGCGGATCGAGTTCTTCGGCTTCTCGAGGGATCGAAGAGGCCGTGGGCGTTGCACAAGCGCTTGGTGAGCGACCGGCCAAGACCGGCGTGTGGAGCGAGTCTGCCCTCCGCGTCCTGAGGGAGCGGTACCTGAGACGGGACGCCGCGGGTGTGAAGGAGACGCCGGAAGAGATGTGCTGGCGCGTGGCGGCCGCCATCGCCAAGGCCGAGGAGCGATGGGGGAAGAGTCCCGCCGAAGCCCGCAAGACCGCCGAGTCATTCTATGACGTGATGGTCGAGGGGAAGTTCATCCCCAATTCGCCCACGATGATGAACGCCGGCAAAGACAACGGCCTGCAGTTCTCCGCCTGCTTCGTCCTGCCGGTCGAGGATTCGATGGAGGGGATCTTCGAGGCGGTGAAGCGAGCCGCTATAATTCATAAATCCGGAGGGGGATGCATCGCCGGTGACGCTCGTGTCTGGACGACATTCTGTGGGCTCGAGCCGATCGAGGTCTTGGTAAATCGCATTACCGCTGACGGCAGGCCCAGCGTGCGCAGGGGCGATGGCCTTGCCTACGACGTCGGCGACTTAGCGATTCGGACCGTCTCGATGAATCCTGAGACCGGTGAAACCGGCCTTCGTGGCGTCACGCACGTCTGGCGTTTCGATGTCCCTGCCGAGCAGCAGGTGGTGGTGCAGACGCGCGAGGGGACGCGCGTGCAGACCAGCGCGTGGCATCCCTTCATGGTGGTGAGGCCGGACGGTCTGACAGCCGTGCGCGCAGATGCGTTAACCCCGGGCGATGTGATCCTTGGCCCCGATCGTCCTGATGCCTACTGGCCGTACCACACCCATCAGAAAGTGGGCAACCTCATTCTGGATGAGCCGCTCGGGTGGCTCGTTGGGTTCACTCTTGGCGATGGCTCGTTCGGATATGCTCCCGCCCTCCGGCAATACCGTCTCCGCTGGTTCTCTGGCGCTCCCGACGTATTGGAACGCGTCCGCTCAGTTCTCAGCCGCGAAGGAATCCAGGTGGCTATCCAGAAGGATGCCCGTGGACTCCTCAGTGTCTCGACCCTCACGCAGCGCTTCGTCCTAGACATGCTGGAGGCTTCTGGGCTGCAGAAGATCGGGCCGAAGGACGACCGGGTGCGCGTTCCAGAGCTTATTACGAAGTCGCCGCTGTCCGTGATTCGAGCTTTCATCGCCGGGCTCCTTGACAGCGATGGCTACGTGGACCGAGACGGCAGCCCATCGTATTCAACGGTCAGCCGCGAGATGGCCGACGATCTGGCCGGACTGATGAGCATCCTCGGATATCAGCCGTCGGTGTCTGCAAAGCCTCCCTATGGCAAAGGCACACGCACCGTTTTCACTGTGCAGCTTTGCCCGCTCCCGCAAGTGAACGACCTACGGGCAGATATCTCCGCATATGCCGCAAGCGTGCGACGGCTCACCCGGCTTCGCTCAGCGAGCCGGAAACAGTTTGCGTTGAGGCTCCCATTCCGCCCATGGCGTGATCGACTCAAGGTGATGGGGCTTGTTCAGGGCAGCAGACGAAAGGGTGCAGGGCCGTGCGCTGAGGAGTTCAATCGCTGGTCGTGCAACGTGAAGAGGCGATGCCGCCGCGACGACCTACTCAAGATTGCCGATGCGGTCTTCCCGCACGACTGCGAACTTGCGGATCTGCTCCGGCGGGTTGCCAATCGAGGAATGGAGATTCAGGCCGTCAGTCTGGCATCGCAGCCCAAGGCATACTATGACCTGACGGTTGAGGATTGGAACACCTACGCAGCCGGCAGTCGCGGGATGGCAATGGTGCACAACACCGGTTTTGCGTTCTCACGGCTGCGGCCGAAGGACACGCTGGTGAAATCGACGAGCGGTAAGGCGAGCGGCCCCATCAGCTTCCTTCGCGTCTTCAACGGCGCCACCGAGGCGGTGAAACAAGGGGGAACAAGACGCGGAGCTAACATGGGGATCCTCAAGGTGGATCACCCCGATATCCTAGAGTTCATTGACTGCAAACTGGACGGTGGGATCACCAACTTCAACATCTCGGTCGCTGCGACAGAAAAGTTCATGGACGCCCTGGCGAAGGATGAGACCTACGAGTTGTTCGATCCGCACACTAAGCAGGTGACTGGTCGGCTCCGCGCTCGCGAGGTCTTCGACAGGATCGTCCAGGCGGCCTGGCGGACGGGAGATCCGGGGATGGTCTTCATCGACCGGATCAATGCGAGCCCCGCCAATCCGGTCCCGCTGGACGAAGTGATCGAAGCTACTAATCCTTGCGGTGAACAGCCGCTTGGCCCGAACGACGCGTGCAACCTCGGCTCGATCAATCTGGCGACATTCTATCTCCGGTCGATTCCGACCAATGCCAAGGCGGCGGAGCGGATCGATTGGGTCGGGCTGGAGCACGCGGTCCGGGCGTCGGTCCGATTCCTGGACGACGTGATCGAGGTGAACCCGTACCCACTTCAAGACATTATCGACGAGGTCCGGAACAACCGACGGATCGGCCTCGGCGTCATGGGCTGGGCCGACCTGCTCCTCGAGCTGGGCATTCCATACGACAGCGACGATGCCCTCAGGCTGGGTGAGGAGACCATGGGCTTCATTCAGCGGATCGGCCACGATGCCTCAGAGAGGCTGGCAGGCGAGCGGGGGCCGTTTCCCCGCTGGCACCGGAGCATCTACAAGGACAAGGCACCGCTCCGCAACTCAACTGTCACCACCATCGCGCCGACCGGGACGATCAGCATTATCGCCGGCTGCTCCTCTGGAATCGAGCCGATCTTCGCCGTCGCCTTCAGCCATATCGTCGGGGACCGGCACCTCACCTTCATCAACCCGGTCTTCGAGCAGGTCGCCAAGCGGCGCGGGTTCTACAGCGAGGAGTTGATGCAGCAGGTGGCGCAGAGGGGGATGGTCCGGGGGCTCGAGGGCGTGCCGGAGGACGTGCAGCGCGTGTTCGTCACCGCGCACGAGATCGACCCATCCTGGCATGTCAAGATGCAGACGGCGTTTCAGAAACAGACCGATAACGGCGTCTCAAAGACGATCAACCTCCCGAACTCCGCGACGCCCGAGGATATTGCCAAGGCCTATCTGATGGCGTATGACCTGGGCTGCCTCGGCATCACCGTTTTCCGTGACGGCTGCAAGGAGACCCAGGTTCTTCACATGGGGACGGGCGGGAAGACGGAGCAGAAGGACGCCGCGCCGCTCTCGCGAAGTCCAGAGTTCGTCGGGCAAGCCCCCCTAGTCACCACGGGCGCGCGGCAGGAGGAGGGATTGAAGGTCAAGCCTCGGCCGCGAACGGTGAAGGGCGTGACCTACCGCGCTGAGACGCCGCTGGGAGTCGCTTACATCACCGTGAACCAGAGCGGCGAGGGTGAGCCATTCGAGGTCTTCGCGAATGTGGGAAAGGTCGGCAGCGACACGTCCGCCGTCTCAGAGGCCATCGGTCGGCTGGTCTCGTTAATCCTCAGACTGCCGTCGCCGATGTCGCCCAGGGAACGGGTTGAGCAGATAGTGAACCAACTCTCCGGCATCGGCGGCCGCCGGCCGATGGGCTTCGGGAAAGACCGGGTGCGGTCACTGCCGGATGCGATCGCCCAGGTCCTTTCGGAGCATATCGGCTTGACCGAGCCGGGCGTGCACGAGATGCTGGCGGCGCGCGGCAAGACCACGTTGAAGGCCGGCGACATGTGCCCCGACTGCGGCCTCGCCACGGTCGTCTACGAAGAGGGTTGCCAGAAGTGCTACTCCTGCGGCTTCAGCGAATGTTAAGGTGCATTGGGCAAGTTTGGCCCGATACCAATGGGTCGAAATAGGGAGGTTCGGAATGGGTACAATCCTGCTAAGTATCGTTGACTTGGCGCTACAGCTTGTCTTGATAGTGTTGAGGGTGATCAAGATTGCTGCGAGGCCGCGATCATCAATCGGTAAAGCGATTCAGGCGGCTCACAGACAGAAAGAAAGTGTTCAGGGGTTAACCTTGGAAATCATCAAGCTACATCAGACTGGCCAGCTATCTGAGGGTGCTTATGCTAGAGCGAAGGATGCCTATGAAAAGTGGGCGAAGGCACAAGCTACTATTGCACACTCGCTCATGACCTGGAGGAATCTCGTCAATGAGGCGTCCACCAGGTGAGACAGACAAAGAATAGGAAAAGAGAGGAGGAGGGGTGGCTGAACAGAGGAAATCTATCTGAGAAGGAGTGCGCATGAAAGCTCAGGATCGATTTTCGCAGACTGACCCTGTGTGGGCCGATTGGTTCTTTGAGCTAGAGAAGATGCTACGGAAACGGCGTGCGAAGAGGCGCACTCGTGCCCGCCGGGTTCATTAGCAGTCCGCTGCTAAGTAGTGGTGGTAAGGAGGAGCCTCTAGAGCTACTGCTCGCAGCGCTTTGGTCAACCCGAGAGGAGAGATCAGATATGTCTGAAAAAGAAGATCACGAAAACGCCAGAAGGATCACTGAAGGTTACGAAGGTAAAGCCCTTGTTCAGGCAGTGGCAGTGAATACACAGAGGGACCAAAGCGTACTTGGGGGATTAAATGCTCGGACCTTGGTTGATGAAGTTGAGAAAGGTTATGATGGGAAACCACTTGTTCAAGCGGTGAATGAGAAGCCCCCGGTTTCTAGTCTGCCAAATGCCACCCAAGGTCAGACCTCAGTTACACAGCCGAAAGGAAAGGAATAAGAACACACGTTCCAGTATCAGAGATTCTTTTCCAGTTTACTCGGAGCGATCGTAAACGATCCAGCTACGGTCTCTGCTGCCGCTGCAGCGATCGGGCTCATACTTACAGCCTTTGCATTTTGGCACGCGAAGAGGTCATTTGAGATTAACCTATGTCACTCATTGTTCAGGGACGTAAGAGACCTTGAGGAGAAGTATTACAAGGAATACCGCGATGCACCTAAAGATAAACAACGCGACTGGCTCAGCCTATTTTTTAACACATTGGAATTTCTTTCTCTTCTTGTAAACCGTCGATTAGTCACCAAGTTGACTCTTGCTTTCTTCCAAGATGCAATCCGTGACTGGTATGAGGGGATCTTCGACAAGCATGCTTCAGAGGAGCAAAAGAGTGACCCTTCCTGCTTCCCGGAAATCAAGAAACTATATCGCAGAATAAAGGATAAGTGCTAAGCGCCAATGGAAGTTTTCGCGCTAAGGGTATAAGAACATGAAACGACAGACGATGCCGACAAAAACTCAAAGAGCGCGTGGGAAGCCTGTAGCATATGATCATTCTCATCTTCGTTGGCAGGTTGTCAAGCGCCGCAGAGGTGTAGCTGAAGAGGTGGGGAGATTTCGCGCCCCGTTGGATCTCGATTTCAAGGGGGCAAAAACCGCATACGCGACACATGCTATCCATTCTTTCTCCGCAAAATTTCCCCCCCAGCTAGCTTCTTGGGCAATCCAGGAGTTTACAAGTCTGCGAGAAACCGTAATTGATCCGATGGCCGGCAGCGGCACAACCCTTGTCGAAGCTTGCTTGCTTGGAAGGAATTCCTACGGTATTGATATTGATCCGCTCGCACGACTCATCTCAAAGGTTAAATCAACACCTATGGACTTCTGGAAACTGCAGAGTGAGACCAACAGATTCGAGGTAAGTCTCGGTTTGGCCTTTAAGGAATTGGAGAAGGCAAGAAGAAACGGAAGTGGTCTCGAAGGCGTAAGAAAGCAAATCACGATCCCGGAGTTTCCAAATCGAGACTATTGGTTCTTGGCAGAGGTTTCAGAAGAGCTGGCTCTTCTGAAAAGCCAAATTTTGAACGTAGCCGACTCGGATGTAAGGGATTTCCTTCTCGTTGTGTTTTCGTCCATTATCATCACAAAGGGAAAAACAAGCGTAGCAAATGTGATGGACTTGGCCCATTCCCGGCCGCATTATGCTAAGCCAGAGGCCAAGCCCGACACGCTGAAACTATTCATAGTTAGACTGATGAAGTTACGAAAAGCAATGGAGAAGTTTTCCGCTGATGCTGATCCCAACGTGTCTGCAAAAATTATAGGCGATGACGCAAAACGAATCGCGCTGAATGAGGAAAAAGTGGATTTTGTTTTCACCTCCCCCCCTTATGTCAATGCTATTGATTATCCGAGGGCCCACAAGTTCACCGTATTCTGGCTAGGGGAGGTATTTGGAGTACAGCCAGGTGAATATACTAATCTAGGCAAGTCGTATATCGGTACCGAGAGGGTAGATAAGAGCGAATGCCTCCAGAGAGTTCAGGTGAAATTCGAGCTGAGATTAGTTGATAAAATTGTGAAAGAGTTAAGCAACGTCGATGTCAAGCAGGCTGGAATCGCCCATCGTTATTTTTCGGAGATGCAGCAGGTTCTCTCGGAGGTCGGGAGGGTATTGAAGTTCGATAAATTCGGTGTCATTGTCGTCGGGCCTTCTAATATCCGTGGGATTTCAGTTCCAACGCATGAAGCGATGGTAGAGCTGGGTGAGAGTGTTGTTGGACGAAGGTGGAAACTGAGGTGCGAAGGAATCCTTCGGCGAAAGCTAGATCGAGATAAAAGGCAACTCCCAGTGGTTCGTGGCTTGTTTGGTAATGGAATTCAAACGGAATACTTGGTCGTGCTCAAGAAAGTTCGCTTGTAGCGATTTGCGAGATTTTCGGAGGGCCATTGCCGACCATCGGCAAAACGGTAGAGGACGCAGTGAGGATCTTCTCGCGAGCTGTCTACCCAATCGGGGTAACAGCTCAGACAGCTTGGCTTGGGATATACCAAGGTCTACTTTGGTACGAGCCGGTTAAGCTGGGCCACTATACGTCACTGCCGCATATTATTGATGCGGATAAATTACGGCCTTCCAAGAGTCGAAGAACGAAAGGGCAGCCATTCAAGCCGAGTACCTGGCAGAAGCGCGCCGAGGTGGTCGAGCGCTTTATAGCGGAGCAACTGGGGTGCGCGGCAAATCAGGTCCAGGGCAAGGTAGACCAACTCATGCGAATGACCGGGTATCGTGGTCTTCAGCGACAGAACCCCTTGGGAATCGCCTTTATCGGGGTTGTCAGGCATATTCTACAAACCTTCGGGAACTTTCAATTAAGTTATGAGATGGAGGTCAACGCAGCAAGTGTGTTCCCTGGGATCACTATGCCCGGTCGAAGCACTTCACCGTCAATTGATATCTTGATTGAGAAGGACGGATTTCCTCGAGCTATCGTTTCGGCAAAATGGAGCCTCAGACACGACAGAATAAACGACATAACAAATGAATGTCCCATCTACAAGGCTGCTTCCATGCGGAGTAGAAAGCCGCTTGCATTTTATGTTGTCTCTAACGAGTTCGACCCGGCTCGCTTGAGCAAGGTTCTGGCCGATAATTGCATCGATGGATTGGCCCATGTGCATAAACCTCTCGTTACGTCCGTATGCGAATTGAATGGGCGCCTCGACGCGATGCTTGACTTAAGTGATCTGATCGAAACAACCAAATCGCTTTGATCGGGGTCATTTGGATTCACTAGATCAGTGCAATCTGAGCATTAGGTTCATTTTCCCTAGAAGAATTGTAGGAACCTTATAGGAGGAATCTAGCATGTCCATTAAATCAGATAAGTGGATCAAGCGGATGGCGAGAGAGCACCAGATGATCGTGCCGTTCGAGGAACGGCAGATTCGAAAGGGTGTCATCTCGTATGGTCTCTCGTCGTATGGTTACGATATCCGAGTCGGGAATGAGTTCAAGATCTTCACGAACGTGAACTGCACGATCGTGGATCCGAAGAACTTCGATGAGCAGTCATTCGTCGATTTCAAAGGCGATGTCTGCATCGTTCCGCCCAACTCATTTGCTCTGGCGCGCACAGTGGAGTATTTCAAGATCCCTCGAAATGTCCTCACAATTTGTTTGGGAAAAAGCAGCTATGCGCGCTGCGGAATAATTCTGAACGTGACGCCGTTCGAGCCGGAGTGGGAGGGATTCGCCACGCTCGAGATCAGCAACACAACGCCGCTTCCTGCGAAGATCTATGCGAATGAGGGGATCGCCCAGGTTGTGTTCTTTGAGAGCGATGAGGTGTGCGAAGTGTCG
>JACQQF010000001.1 GCA_016207095.1 Candidatus Methylomirabilota bacterium
AGGCATCGAGGTCGCGGTGGCCGGCCTGACAATCGAACAGACCGACGGGAAACTGCGAGAGGCGCTCGCCCCCTTCTACGTCAAGCCCCAGGTCGAGGTGCTGGTGAAAGAGTACAACAGCAAGAAGGCGACCGTCCTCGGTGCCGTCGCGTCGCGCGCGGGGAATTTCCCCCTCACCGGCAGAACGACCTTGAGCGACCTGCTCCTCAAGGCGGGAGGCCCCGCGGCGAATGCGGACCTGGAGAGTGTGCGCGTCACCCAACCCGATGGTCAGGTCTACACGGTCAACCTGATCCAACTCGTCCTCCAGGGGAGGCTTCGGCAGGAGCCCGTCCTGGATGCAGGGACGGTCGTCTTCGTCCCCGAGAAGGCGCCTGAGGGGCCGAAACGAGTTTTTATCCTGGGAGAGGTACGCAGCCCCGGGAGTCAGCCCTTCACACCTAACCTCACCATGGCCCAAGCGCTTGGGCAAGCAGGCGGCGCCACAGATCTCGCTGTGAGCAGCAGCGCTCGCGTGATCCGAGGTGACCTTCAGAAGCCTGTGTTGATCGCGGCCGATTTCGATAAGGTGCTTAAGGATGGCGATCTCCGATTCGATGTGCCGCTGCAGGCCGGCGACATCCTGTATGTTCCAAGGAGCCCCATTGGGGACTGGAATGCCCTTCTGGCCAAATTGTCCCCGACTTTCTCATTCTTGACTCTCGGCGGAGGCAGTGCTCAGACGTTTAAGTCCCTGATTGTTCCCTGAGCGCATGGCTGAGTCAGCAGGAGATTAAAGTGGCACAGTATGAGCTGAATCTTCGGGACTATTGGCGGATCCTGAGGCGCCGGAAGTGGATCGTCCTGGCCATCACGATACTCTTCACCGTCTTTTCCTACAGCATCGCTCTTTTTCAGACTCCTCCTCCCCTCTATGAGGCGTCGAGCGCCATCAAGGTGGAGCGAAGTACCACTGTCACCGGCCTCCTCATGGAGGCGATCACCCTCTCCGCCGGAGAAAACGTCGCCACCTACGCGGCCTACACCCGCTCCTGGCCCGTCCTGGAGATCGCCGCCCGCCGGCTGGGCCTGATCCCGCCCGACGTCAGCAGCGAGCTCGCCAGGAACTCCCCTCAGTACCTGCAGACCATTACTCGCCTGCAGAATCAAATAAAGGCCGAACCGGAGAAGGATACGAATATCATCAAGATCACTGCCCAGGCAGGCGATCCAAAAACGGCTGCCAAGATCGCCAACACCGTGGCGGACGCCTATCGAGAGGAGAACATCCTCAGTCGAAACCGCCAGGTGCGTGAGTCCAAACAATTCATTGAATCGCAGCTCAAGGTGATGGATGAACGTCTGAGGCTATCCGAAGAACAGTTGAAGGCTTTCAAGGAGCGGCAGGGGGGAGTGCCGCTGAGCGAAGCGGCCAGCGCCAGCGTATCCAACCTTGTGGCGAAGGAAGCGGAGCAGGAAAAGGCGCAGAGGGTCCTGGACAGCGTGACGCGTGAGATCCGCCGACTCACAGCGGGCCCTGACACCGCCGCAAGAGCCGGAGAGCGGGCCCTTATCGATCCGTCCGACCCGAACATCTCCAAGATGAACGCTGCGTTCCTCGAGACGCAGCTTGAGCGAGACAATTTGCTCTTGACCCTGACCCCGCTCCACCCGCAGATCAAGCAATTGGACGCGAAGCTCGCCCGATTGCGGGAGAATTACCTCCGGGACCTCGAGGCAAAGCGCCGCGGGCTGGAGGACCGCCTCCGCGCCGGGGAGGCTGCAGTCCAATCTGCCAGGGCCGGCCTCCAGGGTCTCCCGGGAAGTGCTCTTGAAGAGGCGCGACTCCAGCGGGAGGTAAAGGTCAACGACGATCTCCGCTCCCTCCTGAGAAAAAAGGACGAGGAGGCCCAGATCAAAGAGAAGGAGCAAATTCAGGAGGTCACCATCGTTCGCCCTGCCGTGGAACCGCCATCACCCAAGGCAACGACCCAAACCGCGACCAAGACCCTGGTTGGGCTCGTCATCGGCCTCGTCCTTGGGATCGTCCTCTCCCTCACTGTGGAGTCGCTGGATACCTCCATCGGAGCCATCGAGGACGTCGAAGCCTACCTGCAGGTGCCGGTTATCGGCCTCATCCCCGACCTTGAAAAGGAGGTGGAGCGCAAGGGCGAACTGACGCCGCTCGAGAGCGGGGTCCCAGAAGAGATCAGGCCGTTCCTGATCTCCCTTCTCCACCCCCAATCCCCCGTCTCCGAGAGTTTTCGAGCCCTCCGAACCAACATCGAGTTTCTGCGTCTCCAGCGTCCCCTGAAAACACTCGTCATCAGCAGCGCCTCGATCATGGAGGGGAAGACCACCACCGCCATCAATCTCGCTCTGAATATCGCCCAATTGGGCAAACGGGTCCTCCTCGTGGAGGCCGATCTCCGGAAGCCGTACATCCACCACGTCTTCGGCATCCCTCGGGAACCAGGGTTTGCAGAGGTGATCATCGAAAATCTCCCCTTGTCCAAAGCGGTCCGGACCGCTACAGATCTGATGTTGGGAAAACTTGGACTCGAGACGATCACCTCTGCTCCGAACATCGACAAAATGGATATCCTCACCAGCGGTCGGCCGCCCATGAACCCGGCGGAACTCCTCAACTCCCCGCGGGTGACGGAGCTCCTGACGATCCTGAAGGAACAGTACGAGTACGTGATCCTGGATGCGAGTCCGATTCTGCCGATCACCGATGCCGTCATCCTGGGCTCAAAATGCGATTCAACCATCATTGTCTACCGGGTTGGCAGGATCGCCCGATCGGCACTCCGCAGGACCAAGACCCTTCTAGAGAATGTCCAGGCAAACGTGCTTGGCGTCGTCCTCACCGGGCTGCGTGCGGAGCTGAGCCGTGACTACGAGGAGCTGAAATATGCCCGGTATACGTACAGGTATGGGGAAGGTTCGAGCGGCAGGCCCTCTGTGAGAGGAGAAGTGGCGTTACGACATCGGGCTGAGACGGGGCTAAAATCGCTGGCAGGTTTTCTGGAGCGGATCTGGAGGGGGACTGGTCCCCGGCCTAAGCCTCCCACAAAAGGGGCATCGTGACCTCCTCTCTGGTCTGAACACAACCTCTGGGTAGTGTGAATGGCCGAGATCGCTGGATGGTCCTTAGCCCACAACATCATTGCCTTTCATGCCGAGCGTCCTATCTCGGACGATACGGGCGGCTCGGCCGGTTTCCTGCCCCCCACAGGAGGGAGGATCGGCCTGAGCTCCCTCTTCCCCCTAACCCCATCCTCCGGCGACGCTGAGTCAAGCTGATGATAGGTAACTGGACAGGCGATTCTCGCTTCTGGCCCGCCCTAGGGGTCATCATCGCCCTCCTCGCGACCGCCACCTATATCATCTCAGAGTTCGAGCCCACCACAGGATTAATCATCGGACTGTCCGCATTGGTCATCCTGGCCGCCATGACGAACATCGAAGTAGCCCTCTACGTCCTGATCTTCTCTATGCTCCTCGGCCCGCAGGTGGTGGCTTCGACTGCCGCCGGCACCCGTCTGGCTGGCCGTGGACTTACGCTTCGCCTTGACGACTTCCTCCTGGTGATCATCGGGCTGCTGTGGTTGGCAAGGATTGCGATTCACTCGGATCTGGGCGTGTTCACCAAGACCCCGCTGAATCGGCAGATCGCATGGTACACGTTCGCCTGCGTTCTCAGCACCGGGTTGGGGATGGTCCTCGGAAGGGTGGAGATCCTGACCGGCTCACTGTTTACTCTGAAGTATATCGAGTACTTCCTGATCTACTTCCTGGCCGCCAACAACCTGAAGAGCCGAACCCAGGTGAGGAACTATACGGTTGCCCTCTTGTTTGTCTGCCTGATCGTCAGCTTGATAGGAATCATCCAGATCCCAGCCGAGGGCCGCGCCACGGCCCCCTTTGAAGGCAGCAGCGAAGGCATCAGAGCAGGTAACACCGAGCCGAATTCGTTCGGGGGCTACCTGATTCTAATGCTGGCCTTGAGTCTCGGTCTGCTGGTAACTCAGGAATCGAGGAGGGCCAAGCTGCTCCTTTCTCTTCTCATCGTGATCATCCTGATGACCCTCGGTGCGACACTCTCCCGCGCGTCCTACCTCGCTGTGATTCCCCTTTATTTCTCACTCCTCTTCTTCAGCAAGCGGCGCGTCGGTCTGATCATCGGGGGTCTGCTCTTCGCGGGCGCTTTCGTATTCCTCTCTCCCCAAAATATCTGGCAGCGAATCGAGCACACCTACAGCGCCCCAGGTGGAGAGGGAATTGAGGTCGCTGGCCGATTCCGCCTTGACGCATCGACCTCGGCTCGGGTATCCAGCTGGAAGGCCTCCCTGACGGAGGGTTGGCCGCAACATCCGATACTCGGTTGGGGGATCACTGGGTATGGCCTCGTGGATGCCCAGTACCCCAGGACCTTGGCGGAGATCGGGTCCTTCGGATTCGCGGCGTTTCTCTGGCTCGTCATCTCTCTCTTTCGGCTCGCGAAGGATCACTACCGACGGACGAAGGATCCGCTATTGAAGGGGGTTTCACTCGGCTTCTTGGCGGGCCACATCGCTATCCTCACGCACGCCATCGGGGCCAATAGCTTCGTCATCGTGCGCATCATGGAACCATATTGGTTTTTGGCAGCCGTCGTGATGATGGTCCCACGAATCGAAGAGGTGCAGCCAGTGACAGAGGCATCAGTCACTCCCGCAGGGTTTCGCCGATGACCAGCCTTCGCCGGCTTATGGGGCTTCCCCGCCTTCCGATCAGAATCTACGTATTGATCCTCGCCCTGTTTCTGGTCCTCGCCTATATCGTAACCGGACCGGCGCATCAGTTCTTCGCCCAGCTCCGCTCATCCCTTGGATCCTTCGACGAGCCGACGGACCGCGATCGAGAAGAGTACTTGAAAATCATTGAGCAGGAGAAACGGTAAGAAAGAGGAAGGCCGCCTCAAAGGGCTCACAACGGGTGTGGATTTGGGGGCAGGCGGAAAGGGGATCTTCCTCCCTGTGATCGAGCGATTTGCCAAGTCCGCCATTCCGCTGATCAGAGCCGTGTGCTGGGACGGCAGGCCCAATCCCCGGCACCGCCAGCTTCCGGAGGAGGCGTGCCGGCGCTATGTGGAAAGCTGCCAGGGCCAGGACATCCTCGCTCAGGCTTTCTTTCAGAACGCCGGGCCACATAACAACGCCCGCCTCTGAAAAGACCGAATGACGCGCATATCGGCAAGATGGGTGGGAATCGGACACTAGTGCTGGGGGGGGCCGTCGCCGCGCTCAACGGGGTCGAAGACGGGGCCTCGGTGCTTTTGCTCGATCGCGAGCGTCCGAGCGTTCCAAGGTGGTTGGTCGGGGCCCAGGCTCGCGGCATTGATGAGTACCGGACAGAAGACCTCAGTTATGTCCTGGCTGCTGAAGAGGCCGATCGGCTGATCAAGCACTGGGCCGATGCCCGGGACAGCCGAGGCCGACGGCTGGACGACATCGCTAGGTATGAAGGAATTCCGCTCTGGGAGAGCGTCGAGGTCAACCTCCTCTACGGAATTCTTGCCGCGTTGCTTGACGAGCTGAGGCTCTGGGAGCGAGTCCTCGACGTAGAGCAGCCGTCCCGGCTTCTCGTGCCGCCGGGCCCATCAGGCAGGGTCGCCGCCGCGGTGGCAACAGCTCGAGGGGTTCCCGTTCGACCCTCAAACGCTGACTCTCCAGGCGGGAAACCGAGCGTCTTTGGCGGTCGTTCTATTCGGGAGGTTGTTCCTCCCGTCGTGCGCGCCTTCCTCCGCCGATGGCGGGGTCGAGTCTGGAGTTGGCGCGGCAGGTGGCATCACTCCACTCTCATGAGCTATCGGGCTGGGCTTGACAAGACCCGTAGAATCTTGGTCCTGACGCTGGTTCGGAGATTCGTGGAGATCGTGATACCAGTAATCCATGCCCTGGAAAGGGATCCGACCTACCGTGCGCTTGTTGTGGATCGGAATTTCTCTACGGCGATCTCTCGTCTGGAAGCGGAGGGCATTCAGTACCAGATCTTCGAAGGGTATAGCAACAAGAAGGCCTTGAGCCGAGTCCGGCAAGAAGAGAAGCGACTCCGACAGGAGTGGAACTGGCTCAGCAAGGATCTGACCTTTCAGTGTCACTTCACCTTGCGGAAGGTCGATCTCTGGCCACTCATAAGACCTACATTCCATGAATACTTTACCGCCCTCTTCCCCGAGTTGGTTCGGGTCATCGAGGTGACGTGGAATCTCCTACGAACAGAGCGGCCCACGGTGGTGGTCCTCACGGACGAGCGGCCCCCATTTCAGCGTGCGTTTACCTGGGCGTGTCGCGCGCAGGGAGTCCCCTCGGTGGGGATTCAGGACACCCTTTTCCCCGACCTGCCGTATGGGCATCCGATTGCAACTGACTGGATCGCCGTCGACGGAGAGATGACGCGCACGAACCTCGTCAAACGCGGGACCCCTGCCGAGAAGATCGTCGTGACGGGCCAGCCCCAGTTTGATATCTTTTCCCAGTTGCAGACGCGGCTCGACCGAGAAGATATTGTCAGGCGGCTCGGTTTGGACCCTGCATATCCGACCGTCCTCCTGATCTCCCAGTATGCGGGGATCTATTTGCGGGCTGAGGACAAGCGCCGGGCCTTGCAGGCGATCTATTCCGCCGTGGCCACCATGCCCGACCTCCAGTTGGTGGTCAAGCTCCATCCCGATGATCCAGACGGCTCAGTGGAACGGGAGCTGGCAGCCGCCGCCGGCCTTGGTGCGTGTCGCATCCTCAAGTCCGGCGAAACTCAGGAGCTGGTCTTCGCATCGGATCTGGTGATCGTCTTCCTCTCAACGGTAGGCCATGAGGCGATCCTCATGGACCGCCCCGTTATCCAGATTCCGACAGCCGCCGGCGAGGGTCCGGCCATCTGCTTCACTGAAGACGGTGGGGCGCTTGAGGGAAGTCCCTTGGAGGGGCTCCCCACATTGATGAAGGCAGCCCTGTACGACTCTGCCACCCAGGAGCGGCTCCGCAAGGGTCGCGAAGCGTACATCAGGCGCCATGGACTCGTTCTGGACGGTCGGTCGACCGAGCGGGTGGCCGAGCTAGTAATGAGGGTTGCCGATACCCAGGGACGGTGAGGACCGTATGGGCCACCGGGCGGCGGGCCGTGGGGTGCGGATGGATCGTCTCGATGGGGCCCCGTCACGAACCCAGCCCGGTCACCCCGCGCTTCTATCAAGGTGCGGTGGGCGGTGCGGCTCGCCCGGCTTCCAGTCTCCTCCAGCATCGATGAGATGGCCGACCTAGCAGGTGCCGTCAGGAAAGTGACGGACCAATGTGATGCGCTCCAAGCGTGGGAACGCGGTCTCGAGGCCAAGGCGTGAGGTTGAGTGAGGGGGGGCATGTGGTGGGAATTATCCTTGCCCGAGGTGGGTCCAAGCGGATTCCCTTGAAGAACATCGCCCTTGTGAGCGGCCGACCCCTCATAGCCTGGATGATTGAGGCGGCCAGGAATAGCCGACGCCTGGAGCGGGTCATCGTTTCGACGGACCACGACAACATCGCCCGGATTGCTCGACGATGGGGAGCTGAGGTTCCGTTCAAGCGTCCGGCTCGCCTGGCTACAAGCTGTCCATCGGAGTGGGCGACCAAACATGCGGTCCGGTATCTGGAGCGGAAGGAAAACTATCCGGTGTTGGTGGCCGTGACACTCCAGCCCACGAGTCCGTTCTGTGAGCCGCGGGACATCGACGCGTGCGTTGACCTGCTCCTCAAGACCGATGCCGACACGGTCATGACGGTCAGAAAAATCCGTGAGCGCCCAGAGTGGATGTACGCGGTCACCAAAGATCTCGCGAGGAAGTTCATGCACATCACCTATGGTGGGGCTGCAGGGAACTCTCAAAGGTTGCCGTCGCTCTATATTCCCAATGGAGCGGTTTTTGCGACAAGGCGCCGCTGCCTAATGCAGTATGGCCTGATCATCGGCAAGCGAGTTCGGGTGGTGATCGTGCCAGATGAGCGCTCTCTGGATATCGACGAACCCCTTGACCTCATCGTGGCCAACGTGCTTGCCCGTCGGATGAGCGCGGAGAAGGCGGCGAGATGAGCCGGGAGGTTTGGATCGGCAATCGTCCCGTCGGCGATACCCACCCAGTGTTTATCGTCGCCGAGGCCGGGATCAACCACAACGGGGATATGGTGAAGGCCCGAGAGCTGGTGGCCGCCGCCGCAGAGTGCGGGGCGGATGCAATCAAGTTCCAGACGCATCTGCCCGAAAAGGAGATGATCCCAAACGGGGAGACAGCAAGCTATGTAGGGGAGTCCCTGTTCAGCCTCCTCAAGCGGGTCGAGCTCTCCCCGGATCAGCACCGCGAGCTCAAGGCCGAGGCCGCGCGGCGCGAGATCCTGTTTCTTTCGACCCCATTTAGCCGGGAGGCGGCGGACCTGCTGGAGGAGTTGGAGGTGCCGGCCTTCAAGATCGGCTCTGGCGAGATGACGAACTGGCCGCTGCTCCGCCACGTGGCGAGAAAGGGCAAACCTATCGTCCTCTCCACCGGGATGAGCAGTCTGCAGGAGGTCGCCGAATCGGTGGCCGTCGTGAGGGAGCTGAACCCGAACGTGATCCTCATGCAGTGCACCTCCACGTACCCGGCCCGTTACGAGGACGTGAACCTCGGGGTCATCGGGATCTACCGGGAGCGGTTCGACGTCCCCGTGGGCCTGTCCGACCACTCGCCGGGGATCTACACGGCCCTGGGAGCGGTCGCCCTGGGGGCGTCGCTGGTCGAGAAGCACTTCACCCTCGACCGACACTGGCCCGGGCCGGACCAGCAGGCCTCCATCGAGCCGCCAGGGCTCCGCGAGCTGGTTCGGGGCGCACGGGCCATCACGGCCGCCTTGGGCGATTCCAAGGTCGTGCTCCCAGAGGAAGCCGCTGTCCAGCGGATGGCCCGGGAGAGTGTGGTGGCGCTGGTCGACCTCCAGCCGGGGTCCATCGTCGCGCCGGAGATGGTCTGGGTCAAGCGCCCCGGCACGGGCATTCCTGCCCGGGACCTCGAGTGTGTGATCGGCCGGCGGGTGAAGCGGCCGGTCCGGGCCAACACGCTTCTCGCCTGGGAGGACCTGTCGTGACCGGACCCGGGAGCCCCGAAGCGATAACAGCCAACTTCGAGGTGGCCTCCCGGCGCAACCCGTTCTTCGCCCAGCTCGAGCGGGAGGAGCGGGAACTGATCGACCCGGCCACGGGCCGCCTCCGCGCGGAGCTGGCGCGTGGGGTCGCGTGCCCCGTCTGCGATGCGGACGACGCAGAGCCGCTCCTCGACAAGCGCGGCTACACGTTCGTGCGGTGCCGCGGCTGCACCATGGTGTATGTCAACCCACAGGTCAATGACGAGCTGCTTGAGCGCCTGTACACGAAGTCACTGGCCAACGAGATGTGGGTAGACGTCCTGACCTCGGACGCCGAGCGCCACTACAATATTCCTCACCACGATTGGCTCCTGGAACATATGGAGGAACTCCAGGATGGGCGCCGTCTCCTTGACGTGGGCTGCTCGATCGGTGACTTCCTCGTGCAGGCGCGGGACCGTGGATGGGACGTCACCGGAATGGAGCTCGGCGAGCGGGCGTCGGCCTACGCGCGAGACGTCCACAAGCTGCACGTCATCGAGGCGACGCTGGAAGAGTCGAAGTCCCCCGACGCGAGCTTCGACGCGGTCACCATGTTGAGCATCCTCGAGCATCTGCCGCAGCCGAAGAGGGTGCTACGCGAGGTCCACCGCATCCTGCGCCCCGGCGGCGTCCTGGGCGTGATCGTCCCCAACGTACAGAGCCTGGCGGTTATGGTGCTGCGGGCGCAGGCAAGGACCTTCACAGGCCGGAACCACCCGAACTACTTCTCGCTGGCCACCTTGACGCGCCTCCTGTCGCAGGTTGGGTTCCGCTTGGCGGCCGCCGAGACTTACATTTCCTCGCTCCCGGCCATCCTGAACGCAGCTCAGCTTCGTGACCCATACCTCGCCGAGCCGGACACAGCGCTCCTGGCGGCGGAGGTCCGACGACTGATCGACGAGCGCCGAGAGGAGCTCGAGGCGCTGATCTGCCGGCTCGGGATGGGCTATCGGATCAAGCTGGTAGCCATGAGGGTGGGGAGAACGGCGGATGGGTGAGGCACCGGAGCAGGTCCACCTGGTGGGCTGCCCCCCGATCGCCACCCTCGCGACGCTGCCGGCTGTGGACCGGGCGCCGAGCTGCGGACCAGCAGCGCAGTAGGGCACGGGATGGCATGCCCTCTCCTGAGTCTCGGTACCCGCTGAAGCTCGAACCCTACAGCAGCCACTCCATCATTCTGTCTCGGTTGGGGCCAGGCCGGGGTCGGCGTCTCTTAGATGTGGGCGCTGCCCACGGCGCGCTCGCGCGCCTCTTGTCACAGCAGGGATTCGTGGTCACTGCCATCGAGTTCGACCCCGAGCTAGCAGGTCTCACTCGCCAGACAGGCACAAAGGTGGTTGAGGTGGATCTTGACCAATCGATCCCAGACTTCAGTGAGCCCTTCGATGTGATCGTGTACGGAGATGTACTGGAGCATCTGAAGGACCCGCTCCGGGTTTTGACCAGCCTGAATCGGTACTTGGCTGCTGAGGGGAAGGTGGTGGTTTCGGTTCCGAACGTCGCGCACATCGCGATCCGACTGATGCTGCTCTTTGGATACTTCAAGTACATGGACCGAGGAATCCTCGATCGGACGCACCTTCGCTTCTTCACCCTCCGATCCTTTCGGCGTCTGCTGGCCCAAGGGGGCGTGCGCGTCGAGGAACTGGTGGTGACCCCTATCCCCCTTTCCTTCTTGATCTCACCATGGTGGCAGGGTCGGGTGTTCGACTCCGTCAACTACCTGAATGCCCTGAGCGCCCGCCTCTTGACGCGACTGCTCGGGTATCAATTCGTAGCATTCGGCCAACTGGAGACAAAGCGGTGCGCCCCAAGGTCGCCGTAGTCATGCCGGCATTCAACGCGGGGCGCACACTCAGGCTGACCTACGAAGCCCTTCCCCATGACCATGTGGACGTTGTGATCCTCGTGGACGATGGCAGTACAGATGAGACGCTCAAGGTCGCCAAGGAACTGAACCTCGAGGTCTTCGTCCATGACCGAAACTATGGCTACGGGGCAAATCAGAAGACCTGTTATCGTGAGGCGCTGAAAACCGATGTCGAAGTGATCGTCATGGTGCATCCCGACTACCAGTACGATCCGACCTTGCTGCCGACCCTGGTCGCGCCCATTGTGCGGGCAGAGGCCGATGTGGTATTGGGCTCCCGCTTGCTTGGTGAGTCACCCGTCAAGCAGGGCATGCCCTGGTGGAAATACCCGGCAAACCGGGTGCTGACGTGGTTGGAGAATGCGGTCTTTGGGCTCCACCTTTCAGAGTACCACACGGGGTATCGCGCATATAGGCGGGAGGTCCTCGAGGTTGTCAACTTCACGATGAACTCCGACAAGTTCGTGTTCGACCAGGAGATCTTAGCCCAGATCGTCGAGGCCAAATTCCGGATCCATGAGGTCCCCGTCCCGACCCGCTACTTCCCAGAAGCATCGTCAGCCGGGTTTCTGGCAAGCTGTCGCTACGGCTCGGAGATCTTGTGGCTCCTCTTCCGCCTGGCGCTACATCGTAGTGGGGTCCTCGGGCAGAAGCAGTTCGAAAGCCTCTACCACCGCTACCGGAGATTGTGAGGTGGCGCGTGGTTTCGGGAGAGAGGCGTCCCGTCACGGAACCGGACTGCGAGCCTTAGGCTGGATGAGAACGCTGTCGTCATGAGCCACAAGAGTGATCCAGTGAAAGGGGACGCTGCTGTCAGACCGTGGATTTTGGCGGATGTCCTTCCCTGCAGAAATACGATGGGGCATCCGCTGGCGCGGTTACCCTTGTGTCCGGCTGAAGGCGTGTTCGGCTATAACCGTCGGAGCTAATTGCTTCAGCATGGGCGGCGTTGACTCATGGACTTTCTGACCCAACAGCCTAAGATGGGCGGCTAGAGTGGCACTCTACCCATAATGAGAATGACCCCGCTTTGTCATAACCCGCCCTGTCGGCTTGTCCTCCACGATCCCGCGCCCGGACCTATTCACCATGAACCCTGAGGCCGCCGGGCGGCCGTCATCTGATCCTCGACCTGCGCCCACGTGCGTGCAGTCTCCTTCCCTAGTTCTCCCTTCCCGCGATCCGCGCCGCTGGGTTGTTGCGTCCTGGCCGGTCTGCGTCGTGGCGTGTCTTGTGATAGTCTTCTTCTGGCGCTTTTTCTTCCTGAGCTATGTGCCGGTCCCCGGCGACCTCCTGAGCCAGCAATACCCGTGGGCGGGCATGAGCACGCCCGCCACGCCACAGAACGAGTCCCTCGGAGACATCATCGAGCTCAACTACCCGTGGAAGCGCTTCACGGTCAACCGCCTCAGGGCTGGCGAGCCGCCGTTGTGGAACCCGCATGTCTTCGGCGGGAACACACATCTGGCAAACTTCCAGTCGCCGACCCTTACTCCGTTTAACGCTCTCTACTCCATCTTGCCGTTTCACATCGCCTATGGATTGACTCTGGCGCTCCAGCTCGGTGTGAGCGGCTTCGCGATGCTTGCCTTTCTCCGGACGTTAGGCGTGGGGCGAGCCGGCGCGACGCTCGGAGCGGTAGTTTTCATGTTCAACGCGCACTTCATGATGTGGTTCGAGTGGGAGTCGGTAACCGGGGTCGCGCTGTGGCTTCCCCTCATCTGGCTGGCCGCTGAGCGCATCCTGGCCGGCGGCCCGTGGCCTTGGGCTGTCGCCGGAGCTGGAGCGCTCGGCGCGCAGTTCCTCTCCGGCCACCTTCAATTCACCTCGTTCAATGTCCTACTCCTGGCCGGCTATGTCTGTGTCCGGGCACCCACCCATCTGCGGGCCCGGCCCCAGCACCTTGCGCGCGCCATCGGGCTTCTCCTGGGCATGGTGGTGGCGGGGGTGCTGCTTGGGGCGGTGCAACTCCTGCCAAGCCTGGAGGCAATCCGGTGGAATGGGGCGCGTGGCGTCCGAGCATTCAGCGACTTTCGGTTTCCGCCGTGGCGAGCGCTCATGGTGCTCGGGACACTCCTGTCGCCTTACGCGACGGGGGATCCTACGTCTGACACCTTCGTAGGCTACAATCATGAGGACGTTCTCTACCTTGGCACAGTTCCACTGGCCCTGTCGGTGGCGGCCCTTGTTCTCCGTAGGAACCCTGCGGCCCGCGCCTTCGGCCTTCTTGCCTTCGGCACGGCCGTGCTGAGTTTTACGCCGGCGTACTGGCTGCTCTACCGCCTGGTCCCCGGCTATGACAGAATTCAGGATCCATTCCGCCTCGCGAAATACACCCTCCCCGTTGTGGGGAGTATCTTGGCCGGCCTGGGCCTGGACGCCCTCGTCGCGCCCTCGACCGATCGCCGGCATCTCGCGCGGGCCGCTCGCTTCCTGGGGGCTGGCACCGTGATGCTGGCGGCGTTGTATGTCGTGGGACTCTGGGCTGTGCACCACTTCCGTCCGGCGATTGTGGCTGCAGGGCGGCACTATGTGGAGACACAGGTCTGGAACCGGCCGCGCCACCTTGGCCCCCTCGAGTACTACTATGCCAAGGTGGACATCCTCTACACCGGGCTGGTGTCGAACTTCATGCCGTGGCGTCCCACCGTGTGGGTCCCTGCCCTGGCCCTTGGAGCCGCCGTTCTTGGCGTGGCGTGGCGCGCCCGCGGGTCGGTGCCGGCTGGCTGGCTCGCAGCCGGGGCGCTTGGATTTACGCTAGTTGAGCTGGTACCGTTGGGACTCCGTTATAACCCGTTCGTGCCGCCGGCAACGCTGTTCTCTGCCACGCCGGCCATCGAGTTCCTGCGTGCCCAGCCCCAACCATTCCGTCTCGTGTCCCTGGACACGCTGGCGCACCATAACGTCCAGAAGGTGCTGACCGGCGCTGTCCCAACTGGGTTCGGCCTCAACACCATATCCAGCTACGACTCGGTTATTCCGCGCTGGATGTACGAGTACCTGGTCGCCGCGATTCTCGGGCCTGAGCGCTGGCACGAGCATCCATTCACGAACCGGCCGCGGTTGCCCTCGCCTGCCTCGCCACTCCTGCCGCTTTTAAACGTCCGCTACGTGGTCACCACGCGCCCCGTCAACACGCCATACCTGACCCTGGTGTATAACGGCGAGGTTCGCATCTATGAGGATCGGAGAGCTCTTCCGCGCGCGTGGATCGCAACCAACGCTGTGGTAGACGAGGATCCAGGACGAACGCTCCGGCGGCTTGCGGACCCGGCATTCGATCCGGCGGCTGTGGTGCTGCTGTCGACCGACGCACCTGGGGCGGCCCCGCCACAGGCAAAGCGGCCGGTCACGCCGGTAGCCACGCCTTCCGGCTTTGCAAAGGTGATCATTGACGTACCGCTCCGGGTGGAGGTTGAGGCGATCGTGGGACCTCTTGGTGGCTACCTCGTCTTGGCCGACACCTTCTTTCCGGGATGGCGCGCCCATATAAACGGTACCGAGGCTCCCATCTATCGTGCCAACCACGTCATGCGCGCCGTTCCGATCGGCCACGGGACGCATCGCGTGACGTTCACATACTGGCCAACAACGTTCTGGGTGGGGCGGGCGCTGAGCCTAGCGACGCTGGCGACGCTGGGGGCGGCCGTGCTATACTACGTCTGGCGGCGCGCCACGTGGGCGATCCGGGCCAACAGCCGCGTGCGCCGGAGTGAATTCGCATGAGAAGAATCTGCGTCGTCTCCGGGAACCGCTCCGACTACGCACGCCTGAAGGCCATCATGGCGGCCATTCAGGCCCAGCGGGACTTGGAGCTCACACTCCTCGTGATCGGGGCGCACCTCCTCCCCGACTTCGGCACCACTGTCGAGCAGATCCGACGCGATGGCTTCCCCGTCTTCGCGACGGCCCGCACCATCATCGAGGGCGAGGATCCCGCCTCCATGTCCAAGTCCATCGGCCTAGGGGTCATGGAGCTCACCACCCTGTTCGACGCGGTGGCGCCGGACATCGTCGTGATCTCGGGCGACCGGTTCGAGATCCTGTCGGCCGCCGTCGCGGCGTCGGCGATGAACATCCGCCTCGCCCACCTCCAGGGTGGCGAGGTGACCGGGACCTTTGACGAGTCGGTCCGTCACTCGGTGACCAAGCTTGCCCATCTCCACTTCCCCGCCACCGAGGGCGCCCGGGAGCGGATCATCCGGATGGGGGAAGCACCGGAGCAGGTCCACCTGGTGGGCTGCCCCTCGATCGACATCATCGCCAAGCTGCCCGAAGTGGACCGGGCGAGGATCTGCGGGACGTACCGGTTGGACCCGATCGAGCCTTTCCTCATCGTGGTCCAGCACCCGGTGACTACAGAATTTCAAGAAGCCGGAGACCAGATGTGCCTGACCCTCCAAGCCGTCGAGGAGGTGGAGATGCAAGGCGTGATGATCTACCCTAACGTCGACGCCGGGTCCGAGCGGATGGTCCGCGCCATCCGACATATGGAACAGGCTAACCTGCTAAGGCGCATACACAAATACAAGCACGTTCCCTTCGAGGATTTTGTTCACCTGATGCGTCACGCCGCAGCCATTGTGGGGAACTCCAGCGCGGCGATCCGGGAGGGCAGCTTCCTGGGGACCCCGGCCGTCAACGTGGGGACCCGCCAACACCGCAGGGAGCGAGGGAAGAACGTCCTCGACGTCTCCTACGACACGTATGCCATCCGCGAGGCGATCCTCCAGCAGGTTGACCATGGTCCCTATCCCTCGGATCGCCTCTACGGTGACGGGGCTGCCGCTCCCAGGGTGGCCCAGATTCTCTCGACCTCGGAACTCGGCCCGCTTCAGAAGGCCCTTTCCTATTAATCTCCCATGACGATATCTGCTGCTTCAGCCCATGGTCTGAAATACCGGGTGCTCCGAGATGTCTGGTCCTACCTCAAGCAGACCTTGCTCGCCCAATTAGCCTTGCTAGTGGGGGGGATGGTCGTGGCCCGGGTCTTGGGACCCACCGATTACGGCCTCTGGAACGCGCTCCAGCTCATCACGATCTATGGGACCTACGCCTCGCTTGGTCTCATAAACGCTCTCAACCGTGAGGTCCCGATCTACCGGGGGCGAGGGAATAAGGAGAAAATCGCGCGGATGCGCAATGCAAGTCTCGGCGCGATGGTTGGGCTCTCGGTACTCGTGGGTGGCGGCATCTTTGCCTATGCCCTATGGAACAGAGAGCGTTTCGATCCAAACTTGCTGGTTGGGATCATCTTCATGGCGGGGATTGTGGCGCTCCAGCAGCTCTCGGGGTTCTTCGATGTGCTCTTTCGATCGGCCAACGACTTTGCGACCGTCGGACGCCTGCGCCTGTATCGGACGCTGGCCGAGATGTCGCTAGCGGTGGTGCTCGTCGCCGCGTTGAGTTTCCTCGGACGCCTGGTGGCCGCTGCGGCAACCTGGATCTTTCTGATCGGCTATGCGATCTCCCGCAATTCCTTCCCCATCCGCCCCCGGTGGGATCCGGGGGAGGTGGGGCGCCTGATTCGCCTCGGACTCCCGCTGATGGCCGTGGAGATCCTCTATGGCCTCTTGACGAGTCTAGACCGGCTCATGATCGCCCGGCACCTTGACCGCACGGCCCTGGGACACTACAGCGTGGGCCTGATGGCGGTCACCTTTCTCTTCGTGGTCCCGCGAGTCGTGTGGGAGATCCTGTATCCACGATTTGGCGAGCGCTTCGGCGAAACCGGGAAGCCAGCGTCCTTAGAACACCTCGTTCTTATTCCCCTGTTTGGTATGGCCACGATAATGGCCCTTCTATTGGGCGTGGTCGTGATCCTACTCCCTCTGGGTGTGACTATTGCCCTCCCACACTACATGGCGGGCATTGATGCGGCCCGGGTGCTCGTGTGCGGGTCCTTTTTCCTGGCCCTGGTGGCCGGTCCGGGGAATTTCATCCACACCATCACCTCAAGGCAGACCCCATTGTTGCTGATCTATGGGGGCGGCTTGTGCCTTGCCGCCGCATTCAACTGGCTCGCGCTGTCCCTGGGTTACGGAATCCTGGGGGTCGCGGTCGCAATGTCGCTCGCCTACGGCCTCGTGGCGACGGCGCTCCTTCTCCACGTTCTGGCTCATTTTTCCCATTGGACGCATTGCCTCCGACGGCTTCTAGGCCTGTATGCCCCTTTTGGTCTGGTGGTGCTCTTCCTCGGCGTCACCGAGCAGGTGATGCCGACACAGAGGGTATCCAGCCTCGAATCCCTTGGGTTCGTGGGAGGGAGGCTCTTGACCTATGGAAGCCTCGCCGCGGGGATTTTGTACGCCGCCCAGCGCCGGTGGGCGTCGCTCCGGACCCTAGCCGTAGAAGCATCGTTCGGGCGAGCGGGCCGGAGCGTGCCTGTGTCCGTCGGGATCGAAGAGAGCAAGCCGTTATGAGGACCGGTCAAGTCTTTCGGTACTACATCCAGCCCCAAGATCCTAGAGAAGCCGATTGGCTCGATCCGGCCATCGGAGGGTGCGTGCCTTGATCCCCGTGTACAGTCCCTTCCTCGATGATCAGGTCCGGCGGTACGTTCTCGATTGCGTGGACAGCGGATGGATTTCTTCGCTCGGCAAGTACGTGAGAGAATTCGAGACCTCGTTCGCCCGGTTCTGCGGTGCGCCCTACGGCGTGGCAACTTCGAGCGGGACGAGCGCGCTCCACCTGGCGCTCGTCGTCCTGGGGATCGGCCCCGCTGACGAGGTGCTCCTGCCGAGCCTTACGTTCGTGGCCACCGCGAACGCGATACGCTATGTCGGCGCGCAGCCGGTCTTCGTCGAGGTCGATCCGGCCACCTGGTGTATGGACCCTGCCGACATCCGCCAGCGGATCACGTCGCGGACGCGGGCCATCATCCCCGTTCACCTGTACGGACACCCGACCGATATGGATCCGCTTCTTGCGATGGCGCGCGAGCACAGCGTCCGAGTCGTGGAGGACGCGGCCGAGGCCCACGGGGCGCGCTACCGTGGGCGCCCGGTGGGAGCGCTCGGGGACGTGGGGTGCTTCTCCTTCTACGGCAACAAGATCGTCACCACGGGCGAGGGCGGCATGCTCGTCACCACGGACCCCGCGTTGGCCGAGCGGGCACGGTTCTTGCGGGACCATGCCATGGACCCCGAGAGGCGCTACTGGCATCCGGAGATCGGGTTCAACTACCGCATGACGAACATCCAGGCGGCGATCGGCTGCGCCCAGATGGAGCGGATCGACGAGATCCTCGCTTGCAAGCGCCGAATCGCGCGGCAGTATGCCGAGGAGCTTGCCGAGGTGCCAGGGCTTACGCTGGCCCCGTGCGCGCCGTGGGCTGAGAGCGTTTACTGGATGTACTCGGTCCTAGTGGAGGACGGCTTTGGGATGGAGCGGGACCAGGTGATGGCTGAGCTGTGCACCCGTGGCATCGACACCCGTCCCTTCTTCATCCCAATTCACCACCTCCCGCCCTACCGATCCAGTGTCACGCTGCCGGTGAGCGAGCGCCTGGCGGCTCGCGGCATCAACCTGCCGTCTGGCACGGGGCTCACCGAAGACGAGGTCCGAACCGTAACAGCGGCTCTCCGCGCCATCGGCAAAGGAGGGTAGGTGGAGGTAGACGCTCGTGAGAACTTCTGGGGGGTGTCGCCGCCGTCTGTGGGCGTCATGAGGGGAGTGATCGCTCTCCTCCGGCGGGCGCTGGGGATTCGGCGACCGTTTGTGGACCCATACGGGCCTGGGGGGCGAGTTTGTGACAGTCGG
>JACQQF010000008.1 GCA_016207095.1 Candidatus Methylomirabilota bacterium
GTGCGGATGACGCGATGCTACGGGCGGATGAAGAGCCTGTCAAGGCAAAAACTGGGCCTTGGGGGGGCATTCGGCTGCGAGGGGTGGGTCCAGCCCAGCCGGCGGCTGCTCTCCGCCAGAGGATGTGGCGTTCGCGGACAGAGCTCGACCGCGCGCTGGATCCGGACGGGTTAGGCGGGCAGGTCGGAGAAGAGGTCAGCGGGGCCGGTTGGAGGGGGCCGGTATAGTTGGTTACATCCGTTCCGGCGCGGAGACACCCAGCAAATTGAGCGCATTACCGATGACAACCCGGCAGGCGGCGACAAGCGCCAGGCGAGCGCCCGTAAGTGAAGTGTCAGTGGAGATGATGCGATGCCGGTTATAGTAGCCATGAAACCGCGCCGCCAGGTCGTGCAGATAGGCTGTCAGGCGGTGCGGCTCCAGCGCCTGCGCCGCGCCGATCACCAGTTCGGGATAGAGGGCCAGTTGCTTGATCAACCCCACCTCTTCGGGCAGGTTGAGCGGCTCAAGATTATCCTCCGGGGATGGGGTGGCGACATCAGCCTTTGCTGCCTCGCGGAGAACGCTGCAAAGGCGCGTGTGAGCGTACTGCACGTAGTACACGGGATTTTCATCAGAGGCCGCCTTGGCCATCTCCAGGTCAAAGTCCAAGGGACTGTCGCACCGCCTGGTCAGGAAGATGAAGCGGGCGGCGTCACGTCCCACCTCCGCAACCAGCTCGTCCATCGTCACGAACTGCCCGGTCCGCTTCGACATCCGGATCTGCTCGTTCCCGCGCATCAGGCGGACGAGCTGCACGATCAGGATCCTGAGCGCATCCGGCGGGTGGCCAAGTGCCTGCATCGCGGCCTGCATCCGGGCGACGTAGCCGTGATGATCGGGCCCCCAGAGATCGATCAGAAGCTCGAAACCGCGGGCGAGTTTGTCCTGGTGATAGGCGATGTCTGGAAGAAAGTAGGTGCTCTCGCCGTCGCCTTTCACCAGGACCCGGTCCTTGTCATCGCCGAACGCCGTCGAGCGAAACCACAGCGCCCCCTCTCGCTCGTACAGGTGTCCTCGTGCCCTCAGGGCTTCGATCGCCAGCTCCGGGTCGCCGCGCCCCCGGAGGGCGCGCTCACTGAACCAGTTGTCAAAGGTGACCCCGTACGCCTCAAGCGCCGCTTGCTGCCATGCGAGTATCCGCTCGACCGCAAAGCGGCCCAATCGATCCCGGCGTTCCGGTTCCGGCGCGGCAAGCGTCTCCTGCCCGTGGCGCTCCAGAAATTCGCGCGCTACGTCGATCACGTAGTCGCCCGGATAGGCCTCCTCTGGCATCGGGCAATCCTCTCCCAGCAGTTGACGGCAGCGCACCTCCATGGCCAACGCCAGGTTCCGGAACTGGTTGCCCGCGTCGTTCACATAGTACTCGCGATAAGGAGAAAACCCCACCGCTTCCAGCAGCCGGGCGATGGCATCGCCGACCGCCGCGGCCCTGGCATTCACCACGACCAACGGACCCGTTGGATTCGCACTGACGAATTCGACTAGAACTTTCTGGCCGTTCCCGATATCGGTCTTTCCCCAGGCGGGGCCGGCGAGAAGGATCTGGCGCACCACACCGCGCCAGAAGCCCTTCGCCAGAATGAAGTTCAGGTAGCCGGCGCCAGCCACCTCGACGCGATCGACCACATCATGGGGAATCTCCACGATGGCGGCGATCTGCTCGGCGATCTCGCGTGGCTTTCGTCTCAGCGCCTTCGCCAATCCGAATGCCAGAGTCGTCGAGAGATCACCGAAGGCAGGATCAACCGGATACTCCCACGCAATCCCTGCGGGCGCCTCGGAGGCGAGCCCCGAATGGAACCCGGCCTTCTTCACGGCCGCGAACAGCAAATCGGCCAGGTCAGCTTTCAGAAAGGCGATCATGAGACGGTGGTGCAGGGTATCACGTCGGTCCTCCACAATGAGACAGCGCTCCACAACGGGATCCTCGTGTCTCGCCTCGAATTGATCCCAAAGGGATTTTTCTTGCTTTCCTCCATCAACCTCTTATAATGCCCCAACTGACGGCTTCGAATTCATCGTGGAGGCACTCGTGCGCCAGAAGGACCGAGAGCTCAGACGCAGGCGCAATCGGCGTGAGAATGCTGTCAAGGCGCGACACAGGGCTCTATTGGCCGCCCGGCCCGCCCCCCGGCCACCAGCGGAAAAGCCGAAGCCCAAGAAGCGAACCGAATCGGGTGCGCCGGAAGGACGGCCGAAACCAAAAGCAGAGACCTCGACGAAACCACCCGTGGCCCCTCCCCCCAAGAAAGAAACCCCTCCTGCCCCATCCGAGTAAGTCACTCTCACCTACCCTTTTCCTAAACCTCCCCTTCTCCCCTCTGGGGAGCCTGCACCAGCCCGCTCACCCTGAGCTTGTCGAAGGGTGCATGGTTTGGGTCCTTCGGCGTCGCTCAGGACAGGCTTCGACATCCTGAGCCTGTCGAAGGATCAGCCCGAACGGGTTTGGTCAAGCTATTTCTGTGTTACCACAGGAGTGCTGCCTCCGAAGCCGATCCGCGTACCCCTTCCCCCAGGCGAGCAATCGAGAGACTTGTTCATCGGTTGGCGCCTCGGCATAGAGCCGAAGCACCGGCTCGGTCCCTGATGGCCGAATCAGGAGCCAGCTTCCATCGTCGCCGACCAGCTTGACGCCATCCAGGTTCTGAACTTCCTTCAGGTGCCACCCCTCGATACCCGTCGGTGGTTCATCAAGGATCCGCCTCTCCACCTCGCTCCGATCCACCACGCGATCCAGCCCCAAGTCCACGCGCCGATAGCAGTGCGGCCCTACCTCCGCCCGCAACTCCCCGAGGAGCGCTCCGAGCGGTTTCTCTTCGGTCGCGAGGGTCTCCAACAGCAGCAGCGCGCTCACGACCCCATCCCGCTCAGGAATGTGGCCGGCAATCCCGATCCCGCCGCTCTCCTCTCCCCCAATGAGCACCTCTTCACGCCGCATGACCTCAGCGACATACTTGAACCCGATGGGGGTCACGATCACACGCAGGCCGTAGGCCGCGGCCAGTCGATCGATCATCCTGGTCGTGGAAAAGGTCTTCACCACCGTCCCGGAGAGACCGCGCCTGGTCACCAGGTGCCGGAGCAGCAACGCAAAGATCTGGTGCGGCGTGACGTAGGACCCGTCCTCATCGATGGCCGCCAAGCGATCACCGTCGCCGTCGAACGCCAATCCGATCCTCCTCGAGCCCCCAACTCCCTTCACCCGCTCGGCCAACTCGTAGAGGTGCTGGGGTAACGGCTCGGGCGGCAGCCCCCCGAACCAGGGGTTCACCTCTCCATGAATCTCGTCAGCCTCCAGGCCGATCTCCCGAAGCAGTGCAGGCATCATGCCTTGACTGGCCCCATACATCGGGTCGATGACAACGTGAACGCGCGATCGGGCAATACGCTCCATGTTGACCAGCGTCCTCAGCCGATCACGATACCGAGGGAGGGGGTCGAATGGTTCGATCCGCGCCCCTGTCATGTGGCCTTTACGGGTACCGTCGTCCTCGTGGTCTGTAGGAGGATCACTCGCGAAGCGCCGCACAGCCGTCTCAATCTGCCGAGTCACGGTCAGCGTCGCGGGACCGCCATCGTCAGTCCGGACCTTCATCCCGTTATAGCTTGGAGGATTGTGGCTGGCGGTGATCATCACCCCACCCTGCGCGCCGAGCAGGGGGACCGACCATGCGAGAACCGGAGTGGGAAGGGAGGACGCCGTCAGGCAAACATTCAGCCCTTCGGCGACAAGAGCCTCAGCCGCCACCTGCGCGAATCGACGGGAGAGGAAGCGCGTATCGTGACCGACGACGAGGAGCGGAGATTGATGGCCGGGATGGATCGCCCGAAATGTGGCCGCAACAGCCCTGGCAACCAATCGAACCGCATCGAAGGTGAAGTCTCTGGCGATGACGCCGCGCCAGCCGTCCGTGCCGAACCGGATCTGCGGCGGCACAGGCATCAGGGAGAGTCGTCAGGCGATGCCAAGCGATCGGGCATCACTTCGCTAACGGATAGCCTTGCTTCCACCAGGCAACGGTCCCACCTTCCAGGTTGTAGAGCTGTGTCCTGCCGATGGCGGCCGCCACCTCGCAGGCCACGGCACTCCGCACCCCTTCGGCGCACACAAAGATGAGGCCGTCCTGCTCCGGCAACGCCTGGGGGCGGTTCAGGACCGTGCCAAGGGGAATGTGCACGGCATCGGGGATATGACCCTGAGCCCATTCTGCCGGCTCGCGGACATCGACCACGACCACCCCGCCTTTTTCAATCATCTGCTTGGCCGTCTCGGCGCTGATCCGCTCGAATGGATCTCGAATGTCCTGCTTCCCATTCATCGGTTCCCTCCCGGCAGATCGTTCCTATAACATCAGAGTACGGCGCTTGCCCTGAGCCCTGAGTCGGTTCAAAGGGTCGAAGGGCATGATCCGAGGCTTGAAATTCCTTTCACCTGACTCTGTCAGTCTCGCAACCCATGATAGCCTATCCCTCCCCTGGGGTTCAAGAACGTTCTGGAAACTTTTCCTTAATGTTGTTGACAGCAAGAAGCTCGCTTTCATGCGGTTCTTTCCTCCCCGCCGGCCTTGCGTCTTCACTCTCCTCTTCTCCCCCCTAGTGTCCTGAGTCAGAAATTCGGACCATAATTTTTCCCCTCCCCCATCCCCCCTCCCGTCGAGGGACGGGGGATTTCTGAAGCGAACTTGAGAGTCAGCACACTGATATGGACGAGCCAGTCAAGCCCGTCGTCGCATCGTGGGCCGTTCTCTCGGGGCCATCCCGGGAGAGCCCTGGGCGCAGAGGCGAGGCATTGCTCGACGGTGAATCAAACTGATATTCGCGTGTTACACGCCGGA
>JACQQF010000009.1 GCA_016207095.1 Candidatus Methylomirabilota bacterium
CGGCAACGGCCGTCATATTTCGGCGACCGCCCGGCAGCAAGCGCAGCCTTGCGTCGAGCCTCCAGCTCGTCCGGCGTGCAAACACAGTAGTATGCCTTCCCACCCTCGAGCAGCTTCCGCGCATACCCCCGGTACAGGTCGAGGCGATCGGCCTGTCGATAGGGACCTACCGGCCCGCCCACCTCAGGCCCTTCGTCCCAGTCCAGCCCCAGCCAGCGCATGGAGTCGAGGATCGCGCCGGCCGACTCTTCGGTGGACCGTTCGGCGTCGGTGTCCTCGATCCGAAGGATGAAGACCCCGCTCCCATGGCGGGCGAAGAGCCAGTTATAGAGGGCGGTCCTGGCGCCTCCCACATGCAGATATCCCGTCGGGCTCGGCGCGAACCTGACCCTGGGCTTCGGTGAGGTCATAATTTCCTGGGTGGGGGGCCCTGCTCCGCCTCGTCGATCAGCATGACGGGAATCCCGTCACGGATCGGGTATCGCAGGCCACACGCGGTGCAGACGATCCTGGCGGAAGGCTCGTCCAACACGACGTCAGCCTTGCAGGACGGACAGGCCAATATCTCCAACAGCTCTTTATCGATCATGCTTCACTCCTTCTTCTCAAATGGTTACAGCATCTACTGAATGTATCGATTTAGAGTAAGCCGGCGTTTCCGAGCGCCGTGCGAACCGTCTCCGTCTCGTCCGGTTGCAGCGGAAGCAGCGGCGGCCTCGGAGGCCCCCCATAGTAGCCCCGCAACGACATGGCCGCCTTCACCCCGGGGATCCCAAAGCGCGAGTCGATAGCGCGGCTGAGCGGCATCAACCTGAGCTGCAGCCGCCTCGCCTCCTCGTGCTTCCCATCCTCAAAAAGCCGGTGGATCAGAACGCACTCCTGGGGCGCGATATTCGCCAGCAAGAGGATGCCGCCACGGGCCCCCAGGCAGAGCCCTGCATAGAAGGTCAGAGCGGTCCCTACGACGAGCTGGAAGGAGGGAGGGGTGACTCGGACGAACTCGGCGAACGTCCCCATGACACCAGAGCTGTCCTTCATTCCGACGATGTTCGGATGCCCCGCCAGCTTCGCCACCGCGTCGGGTTCGATCACCACCCCGGTGAACTGTGGGACATTATACAACAGAATCGGGATCGGAGCGGCATCGGCCACAGCAGTGAAGTGCACCTCCAGCTCCCGGCTCTTCATGGCACCTTTATAATACCATGGCGTCACCACAAGGGCGGCCTCGGCGCCTATCATGGCCGCCTGCTTTGTCAGGGCAATGGTCTCGCGCGTCGATTCGCACCCGGTCCCGGCGATGAACCGCTTCTCGCCCGGGATATGCTTCCTCGCCACCTCCCAGAGGCGGAGCTTTTCATGCTCTGTGAGGGTGGCACATTCTCCGGTGGATCCTACCACCAGATACCCGCTGAGGTCGGTCCGGCTCCAGCGTTGCAGATTCTCCGCCAACCTGTTGTACGCCACCTCACCATCCTCCCCGAACGGGGTCGGGACGGGAGGCAGCACCCCCCTCAGCTCAATCGACATATCCCCTCCGGCCGGTCTACACCGCTCGATATTGCCGCTTCAGCTCTTCCCTTTCCCACAGCAAGCCGCCATGAAAGATTACAACGGTTCTTTGCCCATCAGGATTGCGTCTTCCCGCGGGCGCTCATAGTAGTTGCGGCGGCGGCCGATCTGTCGGAAACCGTACCGTTGATACAGTGCGTTCGCCGCCTCGTTGGAGGCCCTGACTTCCAGGTAACCGGCCTTCGCTCCCATCACCTTGGCCCGGCGGAGCATCTCCTCCAAGAGCTGGGAGGCGACGCCTCGACGCCGGTAGCCTGGGTGGACAGCGATATTATTGATGTGAAGTTCCCCCGCCACGATCCAGGCGCACAGGAATCCGACGATCCGTGGCCCAGACCCTTCGTCCGCCCTCGCCACGAGGACGTGTGCGACCCCCTCGGCCGAGAGCTCGTACAGGAACATCTCCTCGGTCCAGGGCTCAGTAAACGAAAGGCTCTCGATGGCCAGGACCTCCGGCAGATCCTCCCTGCGCATCGAATCGAACGCGACGGGAAGTGCAGCCTCGCTCACCGGTCCTCCTCTGATCTTACGATGTCGATCGGGTATGCGTGCCAAGGCGCTTCAACTCCGCTTCGAATTCCCGCAAGTAGCGGGGAGCCAACCCTGAGATCTCATCGTGCTGCCCCTGCAGTAGGCGGCGGCGACCCAGCTCGGCCACGGCCGCCGGGCGGCCCCCACGCTGCGAGAAGGGTGGAAAGAGGGCCAGCTCGCCCAGTCGGCCCTTCAGGAGGTCCCCGTAGACCGGCAGCCCGTCGCCAAGGAACACGGTTCGCTCCTGGATCCGGCCCACCAGGAGGTCGGGCGAGAGGGCTGCCTCGTCCATGAGGCGAATCAGCCGGTCCCCCTCATGGCGGAACAGGGCGCAATAGATCTCACCCTTCCGGGCATCGAGGATGGGACAGATCTGATGGACGCAGAATGGGAGGGTCCAGGCCATTGCTTCGAGCGTGGAAACGCCGATAAGCGGCTTACCGGCCGCAACCGCGAGCCCCTTGGCGGTACTGAGCCCGATCCGCAGGCCGGTAAAGGAGCCGGGACCTGTGGCCACGGCGATCCCCTCGACCTGGCTGAGTGTGATTCCGGCGTCGCGCAGGACCCGGTCGATCGAAGGCAGTAATCGCTCGGTGTGGGTCGCCTTTATGTTCAGCAGATATTCCGAGAGCAGTCCCTGCTCCGACAACAGGGCCACTCCCCCTTGCATCGTCGAGGTCTCGATCCCCATCACGAGCATAGCAGCCACACGATAGCACGCCCTGCGCGATCGGACAAGGGAACGAAGCGGGGTCACGCGTCCCCAGATGGCGTCCGGGCCTCACCCCATCCGCCATGAAGGCACTCCCTCAGCCGCGGATCGTCGGGCCGCCAGCACGTACTCGCAAGAGTAGGACCAAACCGAAGACGAAGAATGACCCGACGGCAAGAACGGCCGCTCGCTGGTTGCCTCCCGTCGCATGGGAGACCGCGCCGAATACCAGAGGGCCGAGGATGGAAGCCGACTTCCCGCAGAGCACATAGAATCCGAAGAACTCCCCCTCCCGTCCTCTCGGGATCAGGGTGGCCATGAAGGTCCGGCTCGCAGCCTGGATGGCGCCCAGGCTGCTCCCGGCGAAGACAGCGAGGAGGTAAAATTGGCCCTGGGTCTGTACGAAGTAGGCGGCGATGACGACGCCGCTCCAGAGCGCCAGCATGCAGATCACCACGACCTTCGGCCCGAGCCGATCGGTGGGCCACCCCCAGAGGAAGGCCCCGATCAACGCCGTGACCTGTATGAGGATGTACAAGGTAATGAGCTGGGCGATCTCGAAGCCGAGGGTCTTGGCCGCGAAGATCGAGGAAAAGAACACCACCGTGTTCACCCCGTCCTCATACAGGAAATATGCCCCCAGAAACCGCCTCAGGTCGCGGTATGAGAGGATGTCCTTCACGGTCTGCACCGTGCCCACAAGACCTTCCCGCATTGCCCGGGCAACTCCTAAGTGGCCCGGCCGATCGCGGGGCAGGGCCACGAACGACGGGATGGCAAACAGCCCGAAGAGGGCCGAGCTGGAAAGGAAGCACCAGGCCAAGGCGTTCGCCTTCGCGAACGGCAGCGCCACCAACAGGGCCACAATCGACCCCCCATAGCCGACCGCAAAGCCGTAGGCCGAAATTCGGCCCTGCCACTGCCGAGATGCGATCTCCGGGAGGTAAGAGTTGTAGAAGACCATGGCCCCCTCGTATCCCACCATGCCGACCACGCCCAGCACGAATCCCCGGACGATCATCCCTGGCTCTACACTGGCCATACATGCCGTCGCTCCGACGCTCAGGTAGGTGGTGATGAAGAAAAGGCGCTTACGGATCCCGGCGTGGTCCGCGATAGCTCCGAGGAGAGGGGAGGTCAACGCGACAATTGCCATCGAGGTGGAGACCAACCATCCCCACCAAAGATCGCCCTCTCCCCTCGCGTTGCCGACGACCGATTGGGCGTAGTAGGCGGAATAGATCGTCGCAGCGATAACGGCGGCGAAGGAGGAGTTGGCGAAATCGTAGAGCGCCCAGGCCAGTACCTGACGACGATTCATGGTCATCGCTCGGCCGAGAAAGGCTCCCAGGGAGGGGGGAGGACTGAGGGCAGGTCGTCGAGAGGGGAGTGCTCGACGGTTGGTGCAGGGTCGAGTGCGGAGGGGTCTCCGTCGAAAGAGGACATCAGTGCCGGACCGCTTCGCTGACCCCTTTGACGAGACGATAGATGAGATCGATCTTCGGCACCTGGATCTCCAGCCGCGCCGCCTCGCGGACCACATACCCGATGATCTCCTCGACCTCGGTCCGCTTGCCGCGCTCGATATCCTGCAACATGGAGATCTTCACGTGTGTCATCCCGGCTGCCTCGATCTTCTGGGCATACTCCCGCACGAATGCGATGGCCTGCTCCAGCGGCTCCTCGCAGACGGTCTTCACCTCGAAGCCGGGAAAATCGTCCAGCGGGATCCCCTGGGCCTTGGCGAGCTGCGCGCACTCTCTGGTCAATTCGACGAACAGGGCCGCGAGCGTTCGATTCTTCAACACGCGGTGAAATTCGAGGCGGGTGAGGACGGAGAGGCCGGCTGATGGGAGGATGTGGTTCAGTTTGCACCAGGTCACGGAACGAATATCGGCGGCCGCCTGAATCCTGAGTCCCGCCTTGTCGAACATCTCAGCGACCGCCCCGACGCGATCCGTCTCACGACGATCGAACTCCCCCACGTAGGTGGTCGAGGGCGCGGTATAGTGCACCTTGCCGGGGCCCGTCAGCGTCGCCCCGATCATGGTGGCGGCTCCGATCACCGACTCGGGTCCAAAGACCGCGCCGAGTGCCCTATCCTTGAGGACGCCGTTCTGGAGCGAGAGGGCACAGCGAACCCTCCCGCTCAGGTGGGCCACCCCCTTCAATGCCTCATCGGTGTCGTAGGTCTTGACGGTGAGGATCAGCAGGTCGGCGGCCGTCACGGTTTTCGGATTGTCGGTAGCCTGGACCTCCCTGATCAGATGGCGGCCATCCACCGCCGCGATCTCCAGGCCGCTGTCACGAATCGCTTTAACGTGGGCGGGCCTGGCGATCAGGGTGACGGGATAGCCGGCCTTGGCCAAGTACCCGCCGACCACGCTGCCAAGCCCTCCCGCACCGACGATCACCGTTCGCACCGCGTCACTCATCCCCGGCTAGTAGTGTGGCTGGCATCAATGCGGGCAGGATCAGGCGTCTGAGGGTGTTCATCGCCGAAACCTCCTGTCGCGAACCGCACAGCCTCGCCATCGGCTAGCGGCAGCCGTCCCCACGGCACGTCACGGATGACGCCCTCGCCCCCTTCCCACGATCACCTTGGGGCCGTGGCTGCAACGCTCCCTTGTTGCGCGCCCTACCCCTCTTTTCACGGTAGGGTGTGCTGCTTCAAGAAGGACAGCATGTCGTCTGCCAGTACGTTTTCCGCCGGCCAACGAATGTGTTCGAACAGTCCCTCTCCTCTCGAGCAGGGTTGGGCGCAGACTCGGTCTTGGTCTGTTCTCGTGCCTGTGACGTTGAGGCTGTGGTAGTCGAATGGCCAGCCCTGCTCCGTGAGGGTTTCGATCCAATCGTTGGTCGCGTCGCAGGGAACCAAGGCGTCACAGAGATTGCGCAGCAAGACCAGCGGCACTTGCCTGTCGTACTGCAACGGCACCGGACAGGGAAGACGTGACCATGAATCGGCACCGGCATATTGGGCGATGGCCGCGATCCGGTCACTGCGCCACACGCCATAGAGCGCTGCCATATAGGCGCCATTGCTCCAGCCGAAGACGTAGATCCTGGCGGTATCGACCAGTCCCGTCGAAACAACCTCATCCAGAAAATGGTCGATGGCGAGCGCGTCCAGATTGTGAATGCGGTTGCGATACCATGAGTCCCAGTGGAACCCCCAGCCTGTCTCAGGGCCGGATGATGAAGGCCAGGGAACGGCCTTTCTTCCTTCTGGAGAAAGGAGAATAAAACCGAGGACGTTGGGGTCGCCGGAAAGCGGGTAGAAATGATGCAGATTAAACAGGCCCCTGCCAAGAGTATACAGGCTGTTCGGGGTCGTCAGCGACCCGTGAAGATAGATGAATAGAGGCCACTGTTTTCCTGCACTCTGACTCTGTTCTTCTTCGGCCTGTTGAGGCAGATTGAGGCAGGCGTAGCGGGTAATGCCCCCCTGAACAAAGGAAAGGACCTGCCCCTGCTCACAAGACGGCCGTCGGGTAGTTCGCGGCACGATCCTAATGGGTGGTGCTCCATCCGCTGAACAGGTGAACCCATTGCCGTTCTCTGAAACCTGTGACTGTATGACCTCTTGTGCCGCTCCAACAGCATCGGTGCAGGCAAGAACCAGCAACAGACCGATCCACCAGATCATCAGCTCGGATTTCACCCTTACCGATCTCCTCCCTTTACGGCTCAGTGGCGATATCTGTCAGAGTTGTCTAACGGTGCAGTTCACCGGCTCGCCTGCGCGAGCGCACCGGGTTTTGCCTGGGTCGGTGCAGCGACTTGCCAGGACGCGCCCAGCCCCGCTCCTTGCTCTCCACACCCCGCACCTCTTACATCGCACTTCGCACTTCGCACATCGCACCCCGCACCCCTTCGCTCTTACTTCGCACCCCGCACCCCGCACCTCGCACTTCGCGGTTTGCCCCTCGCACCTCTTATCCCGCACCTCGCACTCCGTACCCCGCACCGCTCTTCTACATCATCGGCCCAGGATAGATTCGTGGGACCTCGACGACCTCGCAGTCAACCGACTGCACCCCCGCAACCCGCCTGGCCACGGCCGCGGCGGCCTCCATGGTCGCTGGGTCGAAGACGACGCCCTTCAACGCCACGACACCGGAACGCGCCAGCACTTCGATATGCAGGTTCCCCACTAGCGGGTCGGCCGCGAGCGCTGCCCGGACCTCGGAGGCCAGCGTCAGGTCCCGGATCTTCTGGAGCGACGCATCTGTCGCCTGATAGAGGGGCATCTTCGCTGCCTGGACAATCAGTTCCGCCGCAGTGTCCAGCGATCCTCGCCCGGTATTGACGACCAGATCGTAATGCTCTGGAAGGGTCCAATCGACGCCGAACAGATGGTCGAAGCGCGCCGCCTGCTCCTTGTCATGTCCCTTGACCCGCATCGTCCCGGAGCGGTGGTCAAGCCCCTCCCGCGCCATCATCCGCTCCACCCGCACCTCGAGCGGCGCGACGATTCGGACCTTCATCGCATGATCGATACCCTTCAGGAGCAACGGCGCCCCACGCCCGGCGATGACGACCCTCCCATCCCTGGCGAAGGAGAGGAGGGCGGATTCGATGAAGATGCGGTACCGCCGTTTGTCTTCGTCGAATTTCTCCCAGAACGAGAGTGTGCGCTCGTCCACTTGAGCCAGGGTCTCTTCTTTCACCGCGTATTTTTCAGCGGCCTGCAGCAATACCTCGCGCTCGATAAGCCGATAGGCGAGCGTCCCGGCGACGCGCCTGGCGACCTCGCGCGCCTCGCTCCCTAGCTCCATGGAGATGGCGACAATGTTCATCGCCGCGCCCTCTCGTGAGACGGGACTCTTACCCCTTCGAACGAACCGCCACGTAGAAGACGGCCTCACCGCGCTTGATCAGGAGGAGGTCGATCTTTCCCTTCATCGATTCCCCCAGGAAGCGCCGGTACTCCTCCAGCGACGAGACGGGCTGTTGATTCACCTCTTTGATCAGATCGCCTGGCTGAAGGCCTGCCTGGGCTCCGGGCCCACTCTTCGCGACGTCCGTGACCACCAATCCTTCGTCCTCCTTCAGCTTGAACTTCTTGGCCTTGTCCTGATCCAGCGTCTCGACGGTAAACCCCAGGTCTTTCCTGGGCGGCTCGACGGAAGCGACAGTTTGCTGTGGGAGCTCACCAACCTGTATCGGGATCTCCTCCGTCGTCCCCTTTCTGATGATCTTCACGACAGAGGTCTGACCTATCGGGGTCCTCCCCACCTTCCGCTGTAGATCGCGCACATTGTCAATCGTCATGCCGTCGAAGCCTGTAATGATATCGCCGGGCCTCAGGCCGGCTCGCTCGGCGGCCTGTTTGGGGACCATGCCGTTCACCAAAACCCCCTTCGTCCCTTCGACGCCCAGGGCCTGCGCCAGAGTCGCTGTCAGCTCCTGGATGGAGACACCGAGGAACCCCCATCGGACTTTCCCGTACTCCTTCAATTCAGGGAGAAACGTCTTCGCCCGATTGATCGGGATGGCGAACCCGACACGGCGGTTCGGCACGGTGGCGGTGTTGATCCCAACGACCTCGCCCCTGAGGTTCAGGAGTGGACCGCCGCTATTGCCGGGGTTGATCGCCGCATCGGTCTGAATAAACTCATCATAAGGACCGCCTGCGTTCAGAGTCCGGCCTTTCCGGCTCACCACACCCATCGTGACCGAGTGGTCAAGACCGAACGGATTCCCGATGGCAAGTACCAGTTCACCCACCTTGAGCGTGTCCGAATCGCCAAGGGGAAGGGCGGTGAGCGGACGGGGAAGATCGACCTTCAGCAGGGCGAGATCGGTGCGCGCGTCCCGACCGACCACGGTGGCCATGGCCCTCTCTCCCCCGAAAAGCTCCACCTCTATCTGGCCGGAGCGACCCAGAACGTGCTGGTTTGTGATCAGATAGCCGTCAGGGTGAATGATGAAGCCCGAACCGATCCTCGGCCGCTCCTCCGGGACCTGGGGGTGCTCCTTGGGCAGTTCCCGATCCACGTCTCGATTCTCGAGAAGGCCGACCTGAACCACCGATGGCCGCAATTGCTCAGTCAGCTTCGACAACGCGTCACTGAACTGGAGAAGTTCAGCGGAGCCGGCGGGGATCGGCCCGTGTTCGATCCACAGGCCGGGCGCCGTGGCCGAGGCGCTTGAGGCGCTGAACAGGAACCACTGCAACAGGGCTGCAATCAAAAGGGAACGCCCCCGCGTCGCGGGGCGCGCCATTAAATCTACTCCAGTCATCGGGCTGTCTCCTCTCTTGTTCTGGATCATGCGAGAAGTCTTGTGGCGGCTGCAAGATCGCTGGTCATCCTCCGGAGAAGCGTCCGATACCGATCCCCCGCCGGCACGAGTTCGACCGTTCGCGTCTCCAACCCGGTTTGCCGGAGGCGCACCGTCAACCGTTCCTTGGGCAACATCCTCACGCCATGCTCGGCCCACTCGATCGCCGCCACACCATCCCCTTCCAGATACTCTTCCAGACCCAAGGTAGCGAGCGCCTCCGGCGTCTCTATACGGTACAGATCGATATGATAGAGGGGAAGGCGTCCGAGATATCGGTGCATGATGGTGAAGGTCGGGCTGCTCACGTGAGCGGTTGGATCGACGCCGAGCCCTGCCGCCAGCCCTGCGACGAACACCGTCTTGCCGGATCCCAGCTCGCCGATGAGGGCGATCAGATCGCCCGCGCCGACGTGTCGACCCATTACCTCGCCCAGGGCGCGCGTCTCCTCGGGTGATGCGGAGATGCAAACGGCCGTTGGCCCCTCCGGGGGCAGGTCGATCATTGCCGCCGGGCAAGCCCAGATCGATGCGCCGCCTGCTCCACTGCCGCCGCCACGGCCCGGTGCACCTCTATATCGAGCAACCCCGGCACCAACTCACCCTCGGGCGCCCTGGACGCGATGGTCTCGGCCGCGGCGATCTTCATAGCGTTATCGATCGTCCGGGCGCGGGCATTCAGCGCGCCGCGGAAGAGGCCGGGAAAGGCCAGCGCATTATTCACGTACCGACCGTCCGTGGCAAACGCGGCGCCCGCGGCCAGGGCGTCCTCAGGCCGTATTTCCGGATTCGGATTGCTGAGGGCCAACACGACCTGTCCGCTGCGCACCATTTCGGGCGTGATGAGATCCGGAGAGCCGGTCGTGGCGATGACGATGTCAGCCAGCGCCATGACCTTCTCCATCGTTTCTCGGCGACCACCTGCCTCTTCCAATCGTTCCATCGCTTCCGGCTTGAGGTCATTTCCGAAGAGGCGCTTGACGCCATAGGAGAGCAGCAGCCTCGAGATCCCCGTCCCGGCGGCGCCCAGGCCGACGATTCCAATGGTCTGATCCAGCAGGGAGATCTTGGCCAGGCGACAGGCATTCAGGAGGGACGCGAGGACCACCACCGCCGTGCCGTGCTGGTCGTCGTGCATCACGGGTATATCCAGCGCCTTATCCAGTCGACGCTCGATCTCGAAACAATCAGGCGCCGCCACATCCTCCAGATTAATGGCCCCGAAGGTAGGGGCGATCGCCTTCACCACCTCCACGAAGTGATCCACCCCCCGGTCCTCGAGCAAGATCGGCACGCCATTGACCCCGGCCAGCCGATCCAAAAGAACCGCCTTCCCCTCCATGACCGGCATCCCTGCCACCGGGCCGATGGCACCGAGACCGAGGATCGCGGTGCCGTTCGTGACGATGGCGACCGTGTTGGCGATGGAGGTGTACTCGTGGGCCTTCTCACGATCAGCCTCGATCAGCCGGCACACCGACGCCACGCCAGGGGTATAGACCTTTCGGAGGTCGGCAATGCTTTCCAGTGGATAGCGGCTCTTCATCCCGATCTTCCCGCCCTGATGCCGCCGCAGCACCTCGTCCACCACCTCGATGACGATAATCCCTTCGAGCTGCGTGACCGCGCGAAGGATCTCTCGGAGATGACTCTCATCATCGACATAGATGGAGATGTCCCGGGTGTTGTGGGTGAGGCCAAGGCTCACTGTCTCGATCTCCCCCACGCTTCCGCCCTCCTGCCCGATGGCGGTGCAAAACTTCCCCAGGTAGCCGGGCGCATCCCTGATCAGGACCTTGAGCGTCTTTTCCAGCTTGTCGGCATTCTTCTCGATCTGCATCGGCGCTCCCTCAACCCCCTCCTTCGCTCTCAGCGTTCGATTTTCAGCTCCCCGCCTTCAGTCGCCGAATCGCATCCGGAACCTGTGCCATCACGTCAGAGGCCAGCATCGCTTCCTGGCCAACCACCTCGGCCGCCAGATCTCCGGCCACACCGTGCAGATAGACCCCGGCCCTGGCTGCCAGGCCGGGGTTCACCCCCTGAGCCAGGAGGCCTGCGATCAGGCCGGTCAGCACGTCGCCTGTCCCCCCGGTCGCCATGCCGGGGTTGCCCGTCATATTGATCGCCACGCGCCCATCCGGGTCCACGACGAGTGTCCGTCCCCCCTTCAATACCACGTGTACCCTGAAACTGGTCGCCACCTTTTGGGCGATCGGAATGCGGTTCTGCGCCACCTCCTCTCGGCTGATGCCGAGCAATCTGGAAAGCTCGCCGGGGTGCGGGGTGAGGATGAGCGGGGCGGCGGCCTTCGCAAGTGCCTCGAGTTTCGGAGCCAGCGCATTGATGCCGTCCGCGTCCACCACCATCGGGACCCTGACCGTGCTCACCAACTCCCGTACCAGCTCGGATGTCTCGGGGTGGTTCGAGAGGCCAGGGCCGATCGCCAGGGCCCGCTTCCCTTCCATCAGGGTCAAGATCTTACCCCAGGCGGCCAGCGCGACCGTCCGCTCCCTCGTCTCGGGCAGCGGCTCCGTCATCACCTCGGTGAGCTTCGCCTCCATCACATCGTTCAGGCTCTCGGGGACGCCAAGCGTCACCAGCCCAGCCCCAATCCGAAGGGCAGAGAGCGCGCACATCGCCGCGGCTCCGGTCTTGCCGGGCGAGCCGGCCAGGACCAGCACGTGGCCATAGGTCCCTTTGTGGGCGTCCGGCGCCCGCGGCTGGAATGCACCCGCAGCCTCCTTCGGTTCCAGAAGTGAGACCTCCAGGCTCGCGTCAGAAAGAAGCTGACGGGGAAGCCCGATATCCACGATCGCCACCCGCCCGGCCCACGAGGCGGCTGGGAAGAGGACGAGACCCCGCTTCGGGAGGCCAAAGGTGATTGTCAAGGTCGCATTGATGCTCGGTCCGGGAACCCCGCCCTCGTCGCTGCTAAGGCCGGATGGGATGTCCAAGGCCACGATCGGCCGCCCCGATTGATTCAGGAGATCGATCCCTTCGGCGAGCAGGCCCTTGGCGGCGCCCGTGCTGCCGGTGCCCAGGAGCGCGTCCACGATCAGGTCGGCGCTTCCGACCGCCGCGCGAATCGCCTGGAGGTCGTGGCTCGTCGTGACCTCGTGGATCGGGATCTTCAGACGTTTCACAATCTCCAGATTCGTCCTGGCATCTCCCTTTATCTCACTTCTCTTGGCGAGCAGGAAGACCTCAACGGCCGTCCCCCGGTCGAAGAGGTGGCGGGCGACGACCAGGCCATCGCCGCCGTTATTCCCCTTGCCGCACGCGATTGCGACGCGCGATGTGCTGAGACGAGGGAACGAGCGATCCATCTCCAGGACCGCCTGAAGCCCGGCGTTCTCCATCAGAAGCAGTGAAGGAATGCCGAACTCTTCCGTCGCTCGCCGATCCAGCTCCCGCATCTGACTCGCCGTTGCGACCTTCATCTCCATCCGCCCCTCACCGTACGAAGGTGCTCAAGACCCATCCGTCGCAATCACAAACGCGAGGGCGTAGTCGCCGTCGTGGGTCAAGCTGACCAGCGTCCGTTTGATCCCAAGGCGGGCAGCCGCGTCCTTCGCCCGCCCAGAGAAAACCACGCTGGACGGCCGACGGCCGCCGCCCTCGATCTCCACTTCCCGCCACGCGACCCCTTGCCCCCACCCGGTGCCAAGCGTCTTGAACACCGCCTCCTTGGCGGCGAATCGGGCCGCCAGATGCCGCTCAGGGAACGGGTGGCGACGAAACCGCTCCCGTTCCGCGGGCGTGAAGAGACGATCAAGCAACCGACCTCCGTGCCGTGCCATCGCCCGCTCAAATCGATCGATCCGAACGAGGTCGGTCCCAATCCCGATCACCATGGCCTCCCCTCCCGAACCAGATGAGAACAGTGCGAAATCCAAGGTACGAAGGACTCCTCGATCCAGCTCCTATTACCCCGCACCCCGCACCCCGCACCCCGCACCCTTACTATCCATGGCAACCAACATTTCGCGGACCGCCCGCTCCACGCCCACGAGCGCGGCCCGCGCAATCACGCTGTGTCCGATATTCAACTCTTCCACCTCGGGGATGGTCGCAACCGGGCCGACGTTACGATAGTTCAATCCGTGCCCCGCATTGACCCGGAGCCCCAGTTCCCTCGCCTGCATCGTCGCTCCGATGAGTCTGGCCATCTCATTCTGCAGCGCCTTGCGATCCCCCGCCTCGGCATACATACCGGTGTGCAGCTCCACCAGCTCAGCGCCCGCGCGCGCTGAGTCTGAGACCTGCTCAGGATCAGGATCGATGAAGAGGCTAACAGCGATTCCCTCTCCCTGCAATGTCCGCACGGTCCTCGTCACGGCATCGAGGTGTCCACGAACATCCAGCCCGCCCTCTGTGGTCAGTTCCTCACGTCGCTCCGGGACCAGCGTCGCCATATCCGGTTTCAGGGCGATCGCGATCCGGATCATCTCCTCGGTAACAGCCATCTCCAGATTCAACTTGGTCTTGACGAGACGCCGGAGCAGTTCGACATCGCGGTCCTGGATGTGCCGGCGGTCCTCACGTAGATGGCACGTGATCCCGGAGGCGCCGGCCAACTCCGCCAGCATCGCCGCCTGAACCGGATCAGGCTCCTGCGCCCGCCTCGCCTGCCGGATCGTCGCGATATGATCGACATTCACGCACAGCAGGGCCATCGACTCGCTCCGCTTATCGAATTCACACTTCGCACCTCGGACCTCGCACAGCCTTTAGCCGAGCTCCTTTTTGATCATCAGCGCAAGCTCTCGGGCCAGGCGCTCGATCGTCCGCTGCTCCTGCCCTTCCACCATCACACGAGCCACCGGCTCCGTGCCCGAGAGGCGTACCAGGACCCGCCCGGTCCCTCCCAGTCTCGCCTCTACCGATCGGACCCCCTCTTGCAGACTCGGGAGTTCCTCCAAGGCCGATCGCCGCCGCACCGGGACATTGACCAACACCTGCGGATATGACGTCATGCACGCCGACAGCTCCGACAACCGCTTCCCCTGCCTGCGCATGATGGCCAGGACCTGAAGGGCCGTGACAATACCATCGCCAGTGGTGTTGTGCTCCAGGAAAATGATGTGGCCGGACTGCTCACCGCCCAGGGTGTACCGGTTGGCCAGCATCTCTTCCAGGACGTACCGATCCCCCACGGTGGTCCTGACGACCCTGATCTCGGCCTCGCGCATGGCAACCTCAAAGCCAAGGTTGCTCATGACGGTTGCGACAACGGTGTCCTCGCGGAGCCGGCCCACCGCCTTGAGGTCGAGCGCGCAGAGGGCCAGGATGTGATCGCCATCGACCAACGCACCCCGTTCATCTACAAAGAGGACCCGATCGGCGTCGCCATCATGGGCAAACCCAGCGTGCGCTTTGTGTTTCACCACGGCCCGCCTCAGGGCCTCCGGGTGCAACGAGCCACAGCCTTTATTGATGTTGGTGCCGTCCGGCTGGACATTGATCGGCATCACATCCGCATTCAACTCCTTGAGCACCGTCGGAGATACCTTATAGGCTGCGCCGTTCGCGCAGTCCACAACGACTCGCATCCCCTTGAGCGTCATTCCTTTGGGGAAGCTGTTTTTGGCGAATTCGATGTAGCGGCCAACTGCGTCGTTAATTCGGTAGGCTTTTCCGATCTCACGCGGGGCAGCCCGGATTCCGTCCACCTCTCCACTGAAGATCAACCCCTCGATCTTTCGTTCCAGGGCATCAGGAAGCTTCAAGCCATCTCCCGAGAAGAACTTGACCCCGTTATCATCGTAGGGGTTATGCGACGCCGAGATCACCACACCGGCGTCGGCCCGAAGGCTCCGCGTGATGAACGCGATCCCGGGGGTGGGGAGCGGCCCCACCAGGAGGACGTCCACTCCCATGGACGTGATACCAGCCGTGAGAGCCGTCTCCACCATATAGCCTGTCAGGCGCGTGTCCTTCCCGATGACAATCGCCGGCCGCTGTGTAGACCCCTTGAGAAGATGCGCGGCCGCACGGCCCACTTTCACCATGGTCTCCGGGGTCATCGGCTCCCTGTTGGCCACACCCCGAATCCCGTCGGTGCCGAAAAGCTTTCGCATCACCCTCCCCTCGACCTGGCGTCCGGACACGCCGGGCCGTTTCAGGACGACTGGCGCCTGCCGCCGCCGCCTATCTCAACAGACACCTGGACGGAGTCGGCTCCGTCCACTTTCACAGACTTCCCAACCGGCTCGAGAGTCGTCCAGACGGCGAAGTCACGAGACCGCCCCTCGATGCTGATGGTCGCCGTATAGACCCGGGTGACCCGCCGCACTTCGCTCTTTGGCCCTACCACACGGACACGATCCGGGCGCGCAGAGACCCGTCTGAAATAGTGCCCCGCCGCCGGCGTTCCTTCCACCCGAGCCGCAACCCGCACCTCTCGATCTGCCATCGACTCCAAGACCAACCGCACCACCTTCGGGGAGGCCTGGAGAACCTCCACCCCACGGGGGACCTGTATCTCCTCGACCCTGACACCCACCAGATTCTCTCCCTCCACAAGCCGCGAGAGTTCGAGGTTCAGGTTCACCTCATCGGGGGGCAGGCCACCCACCAGACTCTTCGGACCGCGCAGCTTCACCGTCACCACGTCTCCCGGGTCATTGACGAGTACCATCCTCTCCGGAAGGTGTGTGAGCTTCAACGGGACCTTCAGCGTGTGATCCTCCCTCTGCTCTCCTGCAACGACCAACCAGAGCGCGAAGGCAAGACACAGGGAGAAGAGTTTGAGACCGAGGTTGCGAAACAGCCCTTCTTTCATCATTTCTGTTTTGGAGATGCCCCGTCACCCTCCCCTTCCCCGCTCATGGGAAGGGAGCGCGAATGGGAGGTTGTCTCGTGTGCGGGTGGGCCATGACGCCGGAGGCTCCTCACGGTTTGTCACGTTGCGGGGCGGCGGAGGGCACAGCGGCCTCCCTCGGCCTCGGCGCGAGAGGGCCCTCACGGCGCGGTTCCAATAGCTTGCCCAGGAACCGTCGCAATGCCGTGGCATCGAGGTCGTGACTGATGGTCCCCGCTCTGACGAGGGAGATGCTCCCGGTCTCCTCAGACACGACGACGACGAGGGCATCCGTCTCCTCCGTTAGTCCGATGGCCGCACGGTGGCGGGTCCCGAACTCCTCACCCACATCGGGATTCAGGCTCAACGGGAGGAAACACGAGGCCGCAGCCACTCGTCCGCGTTGGACGATAACTGCCCCGTCGTGCAACGGCGAGCCGGGATTGAAGATCGATTCCAGCAGTCGCTTCGACAAGGTCGCGTCAATTCGTACGCCGGACTCGATAGAGTCGGAGAGCTTCGTCTCCCGCTCCAAGACGATGATTGCTCCGATCTTCTTGGCGGCCAAGGAGCTGACAGTTCGAACGATCTCGTCGATCATGTGCGCCTCCTCGTGTCTGGCGAAGGCGCGAAGGAGTCGGGAGCGGAGCCCGAAGCTGGCCAGGGCGCGTCGGAGTTCCGGCTGGAACAGGATAATGATCAGGAGAAACCAGACCCCGAGGAGGTTCTGCAGGACCCAGTTGACCGTCAACAGACCGCCCCTAAGCGCGATCCTTGAGGCAAAGTAGACGAGTACCAGGCCCAAGATCATTTGAACGGCTTTCGTCCCCTTGAACATCAGTAATAGCTGATAGACCGCGAACGCCACGATCACGACGTCCACTGCGTCGATCCACCTGAACTGGGCAATGCTCGCCCACATGCTAGTGCCCCTCCAAGCATTTCGTCCTAAATTGGGGGGCATCTTGCCGATCCAAGAAACGAGCATAGCAAGGCGCGGCCCCCGGGGCCAACCGAGACGTACGATATCGGTACGTCGCAGGGAGGACTCCGGGGGGTGCAACGCCGCTAGGCGAAGTTAATTGGACCGGCACTTATGCCCTCCTGATCGCGTCCAGCATCCTAACCAGACGGACGGTAGGCCGGACATCGTGGACCCGGACGAAGGCCGCGCCCTGCAGCACCGCCGACGCAACGCAGGCCGCCGTTCCCTCCACGCGCTCATCAACCGGCAGGTCCAGGACCTTCCCGATAAACGACTTGCGCGATGGGCCGATCATGATCGGCCTCCCCAGACTGTGAAACCGCGACAGGTGCCGAAGCAGGACCAGGTTATCCTGCAGCCGCTTCCCGAACCCCAGGCCCGGGTCCACGACGATCGCCTCCGAGTCAATGCCCATCGCCTCGGCAAAGGCCACGCGTTCTCGCAGAAACGACAGGATCTCCCCCACGGCATCGTCGTAGGATGGGTTGATCTGCATATCAGGAGGGGTCCCCTTCATATGCATGATGACGAGACCGGCACCGAACTTGGCCACGGGCTCTGCCAGAGCGCCCTGCCCACGCACGCCGAGGATGTCATTGATGATCTCTGCGCCCTCATCCAAGACGACCCTCGCCACCTCCGGCTTGTAGGTATCGACCGAGAGAGGTATCGTAAGCCGTGTCCGGAGGCGGCGGAGGACCGGAAGCAACCTCCCAAGCTCCTCCTCCTGCGACAGCGTCATGGCGCCCGGACGGGTTGATTCGGCGCCAAGCTCCAGGATATCGGCCCCCTCCTCGGCCATTCGCACTCCTTGCTCGACGGCCGTCCCGGAATCGAAGAAGCGCCCGCCGTCGGAGAACGAATCCGGGGTGATGTTCAAGACTCCAACAACCAAGGTCTTTTCGGTCAAATCCAACACGTGACCCCGACAGCGGAAGCGCTTGGGCCCGGTGGAGAGCGAGGGTGTTGCGTCGCTGCTGTGAGTCACGGATTGCCTCGAGCGGAGTTCCAACACGCGATGTGATGGCGGGCGAGACCGGCGGGGGATGTGGGAGAAAAGAACGCCCCAAGCGCATCCGCCTGAGGCCCATGACGAGATGCGGAGTGCAACCCCTCAAGCGGGCGCCGGCGCCGGGGCGACGGTCCCGTTTACGATGGCGTCGATTTGGGAAGCGTCCAGCACCTCCTCTTCCAGCAGGGCCTTGGCCAGGGCATGGAGGATTGCGAGCCGCTCCTTGATCAGCACCTTGGCCTTCTCGTAGTTCGTCATGACGATCTGCTTGACCTCCCGATCGATCTCCACCGCCGTCTGCTCGCTGTAGTCCTGATGCTGGGCGATCTCGCGCCCCAGAAAGATCATCTCTTCCCGCTTTCCGAACGTCAAGGGGCCCATTCTTTCACTCATGCCCCACTCGCACACCATCTTCCTTGCCAGTTCCGTCGCCCGCTCGATATCGTTACCGGCCCCCGTAGTGATCTGGCCGAAGACCACCTCTTCGGCGACGCGCCCGCCCATCATGATCGCGATTTCGTTGAGCAGGTACTCTTTTTGATAGTTGTGCTTCTCGTCGATAGGCAGTTGCTGGGTCACACCAAGCGCCCTGCCCCTCGGGATGATCGTGACCTTGTGGATAGGGTCGGTCCCGGGAAGGGACTTCGCGACCAGGGTGTGCCCGGCCTCATGATAGGCAGTCACCTTCCGCTCTTCTTCACTGATGACGATGCTCTTTCGCTCGACCCCCATCAGTACCTTGTCCTTGGCGGTCTCGAAATCCTTCATGCACACGGTCTTCTTGTTCTGGCGGGCGGCAAGGAGGGCCGCCTCATTCACGAGATTGGCCAGATCAGCCCCCGAAAAGCCCGGCGTGCCCCGCGCCAGGACCGTCAGGTCAACATCGGCGTCGAGAGGAATCTTCTTCGTGTGAACCCGCAGGATCCCTTCCCGTCCCTTGATGTCCGGTCGCGCCACGACGACCTGGCGGTCAAACCGCCCGGGCCGCAGGAGGGCCGGGTCCAGGACATCGGGGCGGTTGGTGGCCGCGATCAGGATCACCCCATCGTTCGACTCGAACCCATCCATCTCGACCAGGAGCTGGTTCAGGGTCTGCTCCCGCTCGTCATGACCGCCACCCAGGCCCGCCCCTCGGTGCCGCCCAACCGCGTCGATCTCATCCATGAAGATAATGCACGGCGCATGCTTCTTCCCTTGTTCGAACAGGTCCCGTACGCGCGAGGCTCCGACCCCCACGAACATCTCGACAAAGTCCGACCCCGAGATGCTGAAGAAGGGAACATTGGCCTCGCCGGCGATGGCCCGAGCCAGGAGTGTCTTGCCCGTCCCCGGCGGGCCCATGAGCAGGACGCCCTTGGGGATCCGCCCGCCCAGTTTCTGGAACTTCGGGGGGTCCTTCAGGAACTCGATGATCTCCTGCAGCTCCTCTTTCGCCTCGTCGACACCCGCGACATCGGCAAAGGTGACCTTGCTCTGCTTGTCGGACGACAAGCGGGCTCGACTCTTGCCGAAGGACAGCGCCTTCGCTCCGCCGCCTTGCATCTGCCTCATGAAGAATATCCAGACGCCAATGAAGAGCAACATCGGAAGCCACGACAGCAGCATATTGATGTACCAGGGGTTGCCGTCCACCGGCTTGGCGGTGATGCGGACACCCCTCCGCCGCAGCTCCGAAATCATATCCTTGTCATCGGGGGTATAGGTCCGGAAACTCTCGCCGCTCGTCAGTTTCCCCTTGATATCCGACCCCTTGACGACGACCTCAGAGACTTCACCCTTGGCCACGCGAGCCATGAAGTCACTGAAGATCATCTCCTTTTCCTGTGGCTGGCTTTGGTTGAAGATGTTGAAGACCAACACCATGATCAATCCGATAACGAGCCACAGTGCCAGATTCTTAAAGAACGGGTTCAACCTTGTACCTCCTGCCCCCACACCTTGTGCCGCATCCCCCTACGCGAGCCGTCAGATCCTTTCCTTTCAAGCCGTTTTCTCTTTATATCTATCATATACCTCGTTGTTTTTCAACGCAAAAGCCATGTCGGATCGTCGTTTCGGCCCATCGGGGAGTGTCTGGCACATTTCGGCGGGCGGGAGTGAAGGCCTCACAGCCCATCGGCCCTGCCCGCCTACCCAGCTTCCGACTCCTTTCAGGAATCGCCCTGATCGATGAGAGGCCTGCCGAGCTCTGCTTTCGGCGCCCCTGTGTAGGCCGCTCGCACCCTGAGGATTCGCTGTGTCGAGTCAGTCACCTTGAACCGTTCATCCACTCGGAAGCCTACCACCCATGCAATCTCACCGCCCGATACCACCAGTGGCACAGTCCAACGTTGGTCGCGTGGCACCCTTGCGTCCACAAAGAAATCCTGAAGCTTCTTACGCCCTCGCATGCCAAGAGGGACGAACCGATCGCCCCGCTCCCAGAACCGGACGACCAACTCCCCCCCGGCGCGGTCTGCATCCAATAGCGCCGTCCACGGATCACCGGCAAGCAGACCACCCGTCGCTCCCTCAAGGGTGTCGGTCCGGAATCTGAGTGAGCACGTGGGAAGCTCGGTCTGCCCCGGCACGGCAAGACAGATGGGCCGACCGCTGTCCCGGGCTCCATGCGCTCTCAGCGACAGGATCAAACGATCACCTGCCTTCGTCGCGCGGATGCCGCCCGAGAGGTGCAAGACACCTTGGGCCTTATTGCTCAGCAGGAGTCGCTCGAGGGCCAACGTGTGCCGAAAGCTGAATCCCGGGCCGCCCCCAAGCAGATGGGCGCTCCGCCGGAGGATGCGTCGCCTGAGGCCCGTGGGGACGGGTGAGGCGTGAGGGACGGACAGGACCAATTCGCGATCTGATCGAAAGATCACCACGGCGGGAAGCTGTTCCTCCGTCATCGCGGTGAGCAGCGCGTCCTCTGCTTCGAAGATCGCCGCAGCAGAGGCCAGGGCTTCGGCAACACGAGGGTTATACCCCTTCGCCAGCTCGGGCAGGAGTTGTAGACGGATCCGATTCCGACTATACGATAAGAGGTGGTTGGACGAATCCTCGACATAGGGGATCACCTGGTGTCGGGCATACGCCTCGATCTCCTCGCGAGAACACTCGATCAACGGTCGAATAATCCGGCCTCTCACTGGGGGGATCCCGCCAAGCCCGCGCGTCCCGGAACCGCGGAGCAGATTCATCAGCACGGTCTCGGCTTGATCATCCTGGTGATGGCCCATGGCGATCCTGGTCGCCCCCTGCTCGTCCGCTACCCGCTCGATAAACCGGTAACGGAGATTTCTGGCGGCGTTCTGTAGTGATCCGCCCGGTCGGTCTCGAAGCGCCGTCGCATCGGCGGCCGTGATGGTCGCAGGGACCTCATGCCTCTCGCACTGGCGACCCACAAAGGCAGCCGCCTCTGCCGACTCAGTCCCCCGCAAGCCATGGTCCAAATGGGCCACATGAAGGGACAGGCGATAGCGCTCGCGCAACTCCAAAAGGACGCGCAGAAGTACCATCGAATCAACGCCCCCGGAGACGCCGATGACCACCGTCTCGCCCGGCGTCAGCATCCGATGCCGGTCGATGGTGCGTTGAACCCTCTGGAGCAGCGCGTCGCTCATTGAGTCAAATCCGCAAACTCGCCTGGGGCGGCCATCCGCTGAGGACCCTCCTCCCTTACTGTAGTGAGGCACCCAGCCTCTGTCAACAGGAATTGATGCGGTCGCCTCCGTCCGTTCAAGCAACGCGGATGGGGCCTTCAACGGAAGATCCGAACGCTGTCGCCGGGCTTCCGGCAGATCATGCCCACTATCCTCCAGACGGGGGCGTTCCTGGACATCACTGCCGCCGCTGCCAGGGCGCCGGACGTGGCCTGCGGCCCCTGCATAGGGTACGCGGGCAGGCACCGGTCGTGATTCCGGTCACTCCGAAACACAGGCGGCAACGATCAGCGACGGGAGCCGAGGATTGCCGCGCGGGATGCGTTATCGAGCGGGTTCGAAACCTGGATGAGCTCACGTGAGGGAAGGATGAGGCAGGTCAATTTGTTGCCATAGACGCAGGCCGTGTCGATGCCGATCCGGTCCTCCGCCATAAGAACCTCCCGCATCGGCGTATGACCGAAGACGACCGTCTTGGGGTAGCGGCCCGGAAAGGCGTAAAACTCTTCGCGAATCCAGAGAAGATCCTTGGGGTCCTGCTGCTCCAGCGGGATGCCCGGCCTGGTCCCACCGTGCACAAAGAGATACTCATCGGTGTCATAGTACAGACGCAAACAGCTCAGAAAGTCAAGGTGGGCCGCCGGGAAGCTGCTCAGCCCGGCATAGCTTTCCATCGTCTCGGTCCCACCGTTGTAGAGAAACAGGAAGCGCTCCTTTCCCTGCAGGTAGTCGAGAAACATCCGCTCGTGATTCCCCATGAGAAAGGTAAGGCGACCCTTGAGACCGAGCAGGTAGTCGATCACCCCCTTCGAGTCCGGACCACGATCAACATAGTCCCCCATGAAGACCACCTCGTCCGTCTCGGACGGGTGGATCTGGTCCATGAGGCGCCGCAGGGGGTCAAGACAGCCGTGAATGTCCCCGATGGCGTAGATCAATCGCGACTCCCGTACATTCCCTTCAGATCATTTTGTGGAACACTCGGATGGCTGAAACAACAAGAGCTCGCAATCATGCTGCGAGCTCTCTGTGAGTCAGTCTGAATCGTGGGAGCCCGAACTACTTATGACCGATGGCGTCCAAGACTCGTGCGATGTCTTCCTTGACAAGGGTGTTGATCTTTAACCGTGAAAGAATATCCGGCTGATGCTTCGCCAGATGCTGAATGAGAGCCGTGCCATCAAGCGGCGACCCGTGGGGCTGCGTATCGAGGATCCAATCCGTCAGCAGGTCCTTATACAACCTGCGTGTACCTGGATCACGATACAGGATATCCAAGACTTCCTTGGCCAATGGCTCGTCCATCGTCCCTCCTTTATCTCCCCTGGGAGAAGAATATCACCTTCTTGCCCGATTCACAAGCGCAAAGTTCGGGTGGCGAAGGGCGGCGAGCCTGCTACGATTCGAACGCCGCTGTTCCGCCCTTCAGGAAGTTCTCCCGCGCTTCGAGCAGCGTGTCCAGGAATGCATTGAACTCATGTTTATAAAAGCTCAACTGGAGAAACTCGTACTGGACGATGAACGTCTCCTCCTCGTCATCGAACCAGATTGCGGTCACCGTGCCATGCTTGTTGCTCTTCTGAGCCAGATTCTTAATCGCCACGAGGTTCTCCTTGAGGGCTAGCCCCTGGTGGGCCGGTCAAAGCGGGATGGCGGTCACGCCCCAGAGATAGCGCCCTAGAAACTCTCCGATCATCGCGGTCAGGATCGCGATGTAGAAAAAGCCTGTAGCCGCTTGGACGTTCGGGATGCGCAGGGTATCCCAGATCACGCATGCAAGTATGAACGAGCCGAGAATCCCAATCAGCAGACGACCAAGCAAGACCAGTCCATACGAGGTCGAGAGAAGCCCGATCCGTGCTGCTGCCTCGGCCCCACCGAACAGGTAGAGGACACCCACGTTCGCTACCAACAAGAGGCCCTGCAATACGGTCGCCAGCAGAAAGAGGTTGGCGACGCGACGGATCAGCGCCACAGGCAGTTCCGGATCTCTGAGATAATAGTGTCCAAGCAGCATACCGATCAGGGCCGAGCCCAGCAGGAGGGTTGATGCCAGCGTGACCGCCACGTGCGCCGCGGTCTCGGGCGACAAGGACGCTCTATTGAGAGCGGTAAGAGATGGGAGGAATACCCCCATCGACCCCACCGCCAGGCTTAGCCGGAGCGCAAGCGTCGACCATCGCTTCGGGACGATCCAGAGTGAGCCACCGTAGAATAGGAGTGACAGGAACAAGCTGATCAGGGCCGATGTCGGGCTGACCCATATTCCCAATCCCACGGCGATGGCAAGGATCAACACGCAGGTCTGGAAGAACCCTCGCCTGATCAGGTCCGAGGGCAGCAGCGCCAAGCAAAACAGACTTCCGACTGCAAGCTCCTGCACGGCGCGAAGAACGGGGCGAGCGATCTCTGTCACGCGCTATCCCCCAGATATGTGCCCCTGGCGGTTCTAGAGGGGGTCAACGCGATCTCGGCACCTGCCGCGCCTCGCATTGATCACTCGATCTCAAACTCTGGAAGACCCTTCGGGAACTTGGTCAGATTCCGACATCCGGTCGAGGTGACAACCACAAGGTCCTCAATCCTGACCGCACCGGCGTCCAGATAGTAGAGTCCCGGTTCGACCGTCACCACGTATCCGCTCTTGACGACCGCGCCCGTCTTACTGATCCGAGGCGGCTCGTGGATGTCAAGGCCCAGGCCATGGCCGGTCCCGTGGAAGAACCCCTGCATTCGGCCCCCGACCATGCCGGTGGTGAAGCCGTCCCTTTCCAGCACGTGGTTCACCTCCGAATGGATCGCCTTGCCGTCCGCCCCGTCCCTGATCAATTCGATCCCGCGTTCCTGGGCGTTGAGGACCGAGCGATACATTGCCTTGAGCCTTGGCGACGCCCTGCCCTTCACCACCGTCCGGGTCATGTCCGCGAAATAACGGCTCCGCCCCGACCGCGGAAAGACGTCCATGACGATCGATTCGTTCGCCCGGATCGGCCCGGCTCCTTGATGGTGCGGATCGACACCATGGACCCCGGCAGCCACGATGGTATGCTGTGCGATGCAGTCCGACTCCATCAGTTTCACGTTGATGATCTTCTTGAGCGCCTCCGAGGTCAGCAGTTCGCCATCTAAGCGGAGGAAGCCGTCGCCTCCCACCTTGGCGGCTCGAATCGCCCCCATCGCGGCGTCCACGGCCTCTTCCGTGGCACGCTGTGTGGCGGTGATATGTTCAATCTCCTCTTCGCTCTTGACTACTCGCTCGTCGAAGAACGGCTCTCGCTTCACGGTCAGGGTATAGCCCCGTGCCCGGAGTGAGTCGGCGTACTCGATCCCGAAGTTACCGGGGACCAGAAGACGGCTGGCTTTTCGCTCAAGCAGCACCATGTCCAGGACATCCAGCAACCCCGGGGGCTTCGTCCCGCTCTCCCTGAGCCTGGCCTCGTACGCGCTGTACGAGAGCACGGTGTCCACCCTCCCCTGGCTCCTGGCGCGGTCGACCTCCAGGTCGCTCATCACCAGGATCTTCTCCTCCCCGCATTGGATGAACATGAACGGATCCGGCGCCAGAAACCCGGTCGCGTAGTACAGGTTCGAATCGATCTCACTGGCGGCGATCATGACGATCGCATCGCAGCCGTTCAGCGTCGCCACAGAAGCGTCCCTTTCAATCGGAGAGAATTACCTTGCCCATGCCGACCGCCGCAAAGAGCCCAAGAGTCCACAGCCAGGGAAACGCGCCGGTATAATACCAGATGATGACCGGATAGACCGGGGCCGAGATCGGCAGCAGGGCAGTCGCCACGAACATTCCTCTCATCCCCCATGCGGCGCTGTACCCGGCCAGCATGACGCCGAAGAGGACCAGCATCAACGCCACCCAAGAAAACCCGTAGCAAATGCCCCAGATGGCCGGACCTCTGGGTGCCGCTCGCGCCATCGACGACGTCTCCCGATACCGCCTCGCTAGTGCCGTTCCAACTTTTTGGGCAACAGAACATCCCTTGGCGATTAGCCGAAACGAGTTGGAACGGCATTAGCCGCAACAAGTTGGAACGGCACTAGGACACCTGGGGAACGGTCTTCAACTCCTCCAGATGCCGCGAGATCTTCATCGAGCAGAACTTCGGGCCGCACATCGAGCAGAACTCGGCGTGCTTGAACGCCTCGTGCGGCAGCGTCTCATCGTGCATCGCGCGCGCCGTCTCGGGATCGAGCGCCAGGGCAAATTGCCGCTCCCAGTCGAAATTGAACCTGGCATGTGAGAGGGCATCATCCCGGTCGCGTGCCCCTTTCCGGCCGCGGGCAATGTCCGCGGCGTGGGCGGCGATCTTATAGGCGATGCATCCCTGCTTCACATCCTCCCGATTGGGCAAACCCAGGTGTTCCTTGGGCGTGACATAGCAGAGCATCGAGGCGCCGTGCCAGCCGATCATCGCCGCCCCGATCGCCGAGGTGATGTGATCGTAGCCCGGGGCGATGTCGGTCACCAGGGGACCCAGCGTATAGAACGGCGCTTCTTGGCAGATCTCCTGCTGCATCCTCACGTTCATTTCGATCTGATCCATCGGAACGTGGCCCGGCCCTTCGATCATCACCTGGACATCCTGCGCCCAGGCCGCTCGTGTCAGGTCGCCAAGGGTGCGAAGCTCGGCGAACTGGGCGGCATCAGACGCGTCCGCCGTACAGCCTGGCCGCAGCCCGTCGCCCAGACTGAAGCTGACGTCGTACTTGCGGAAGATCTGGCAGAGCGTGTCGAAGTGGGTGTACAGGGGATTCTGCTTCTTGTGCGCGAGCATCCATTGCGCCATCAGCGCGCCGCCGCGGCTGACGATCCCGGTGATCCGGTGCTGCACCAGCGGCAGGTGCTCCAGCAGGACGCCGGCATGGATCGTCATGTAATCCACGCCCTGCTTCGCTTGGTGCTGGATCATGTCGATCATATCGTCAGGGGTCAGGTCTTCCACCTGCTTGACCATCGTGATCGCCTGATAGATGGGGACCGTGCCGATCGGAACCGGGCTGGCGGCGATGATCGCCTGACGGATCGCGTCGATGTTGCCGCCGGTGCTCAGGTCCATGACCGTGTCAGCCCCGTACTTCAGCGCGAACTTGAGTTTCTCCAACTCCCCTTCGACGTCAGAGGTGACGGCGGAGTTGCCGATGTTCGCGTTAATCTTCACCGTCGCCACCGTCCCGATCCCCATCGGCTCCAGGCTGGTATGATTGACGTTACAGGGGATGATCAGTCGACCACGGGCGACCTCGGCCCGAACCATCTCGGGCTCAAGCCCCTCCCGCTCGGCGACGTAGGTCATCTCGGGGGTGATGACGCCCTTGCGGGCGTAGTGCATCTGCGTCGCGCACTCCCCATTTGTGTGGCCGGTCCGTGATACCATGCGAGGTTCCTCCTCAAGAAAAGCAACAACGCCGGCGATAGACTGCCAGCGACGGAATGTAGCCTTTTCAGGACGCTCCCTACGCTGGCATGATCCAGATCAGGTCCAACGGTCGGCGACGGCCCCAGTCGCCCTCTCAGCCTGCTCCCGCAGACTCCCGTACGCAAGTCCCTCGTTCATTGCGACTCTACCCCGAGTCGGCGAGGAAGTCAACTTTCTCCGACGGCTGGAGTGCGACCAGCACTGAACTCGCGGACGGACGGCAGAGGTCATTGTGGTTTCATAGACACAGCCACCTCGAACCCTGCCTCGTGCCGTTCCAACTTGTTTCGGCTAATGGCAGAGAGTGACGCAGCACATACGTCGCTTTCACCGAAGCATCACTGTATCGGCGCAAATAGTTGGAACGGCACCAGCAGTTTCAGCGGCAGATTGGCACAGCAAGGCACCGTACGTCCCCATGCGTCCCAATCGTAATGCATCGTGCCCAGTTTCGTAAACGATTGTGACGTGATACTATGTCAGGGCGAGGCGATGAAACCCTTGCGAACTCGGTTGAGGATACCATTCCCCTCTCCTAGCGTCCAGACTCGCCCTCACCCTCAAAAGGAGGAGTCCCCATGGCCGAGCTGATCCATGTCTCCAAGGTGAAGATCGTGAAGGACAAAGGCCCGGTCCGCCGGGCCTACATCGAGGCCTTTCCCGAGCCCGTACGATACGGGGTCCACGGCGGGATCAAGAAGTTTTACGGGGTGGAGCCGGAGGAGGAACTGCCCACCACCCTCGACCACATCATCGCTGCGGTGGCCGGGTGAATGACCGGCACGCTAGCCGTGGCGCTAGCAGCGCGCAAGATCCCGACCCAGCCCGATCGCCTGTCATCGGAAGTCGAGGGGTTCATCGAGAACGTGGACGGCAAGCCCCTGATCACGAGGATCAAGGTCCACTACGCGGTCAAGGTCCCCAAGGGCAAGCGCGAGGAGGCCCTGCGCGCCATCGAGGTCCATGAAAAAGGCTGCCCCGCCTCTCAGTCTGTGCAGCGCGGCATCGCCATCGAATGGGACGGGACGGTGGTAGAGGAATAGCCGTAGGGTCTGTGTGGCATCGTCTCTTCTCGAGCAGCGACCAACGAGCCGGCACACGTCAGCCCCTCAATCAAAAAAAGACATAAGAGGAGGCGCAACTATGCGAGCCGCACTGCTTCCTAAGGTGCGATTCAGGGCGGTGATCACCAACTGAGACAGGTGGGGAGAAACGGCCGAGGATACTGCACCTGAAACAGGTAGGAGGAAGGCTCCCCAGCGTGCGCGTTATCCCTTGATGACGCCCATGGGGCGGAGGCGGGCGACCATCTTGGAGAGGCCGGCATGGTGGACAACGGTCACCACCTGGGTTACGTCCTTATACGCGTCCGGCATCTCCTCGGCCAATGACTCGCGGCCCGATGCCTTCACGACGATCCCCTGGTCTTCCAGTTCCCGATGGATGGCCCGACCTTTCGCCGCCTTGATCGCCGCGTGGCGACTCATGACCCTGCCGGCGCCATGACAGGTGCTTCCGAACGTCTGCTCCATCGCGCCCGTGCCGACCAGGACAAACGACGCCCGACCCATGTCGCCGGGGATCAGCACCGGTTGGCCGATGGATCGGTAATGGGCCGGTAGCTCCGGGTGGCCTGGCGGGAAGGCTCGTGTGGCGCCCTTCCGGTGGACGGCCAGCTTCATTCGCTTCCCATCCACCTCGTGCTCTTCGACCTTGACGATGTTGTGAGCGACATCATAGACCGTAGAGAGCAGTAACTTGTCGGGAGGAACCGCAAGGGTTTTCAGGAGCACCTCGTTCGTCCAATGGGCCAGGCAGTGGCGGTTGGCCCAGGCATAGTTAGCGGCGGCGCGCATGGCACCCAGGTACTGCTTTGCCTCTGGGGAGTTCCAGGGCGTGCAGGCAAGCTGCCTGTCCGGCAGGACGATCCCATACTTCATGACCGCGCGCTCCATCTCAACCAAGGCATCGGTACAGACCTGGTGGCCCAGGCCCCGGGAGCCGGTATGGATCATGATGGTGACCTGGCCCTCGAACAGGCCGAGGACGTGCGCTGCCTGCGGATCGTAGATCTCGGCGACCGATTGCACCTCCAGGAAGTGATTGCCCGACCCGAGCGTTCCGAGCTGGCCGCTTCCGCGCTCGAGCGCCTTGCGGCTGACCGCATCCGGATCGGCGCCAGGAAGGCACCCTCCCGATTCCATCAAGGCGAGGTCTCGCGGGTCGCCGTACCCCTGCTCCATGGCCCAGGCCGCCCCTTTCAGCAACGGCCCCTCCATTTCCTTCTTGCCCAATCTGATCCGGCCCCGCGATCCGACCCCGGTTGGCACCTCGTTGAAGAGGGCAAGGACCAACTCCTTCAGCTTCGGCTTCACCTCTTCTCTGGTCAGCTCGGTCCGGAGTAACCGGACCCCGCAGTTGATGTCGTAGCCGACGGCACCAGGAGACACGACGCCATCGGTTATGTCGGTGGCGACCACCCCGCCGACCGGGAGACCGTACCCTTGATGGATATCGGGCATGGCAAAGGAGGCCTTGACGATCCCGGGCAGCGTGGCGCCGTTCGCCACCTGCTCCAGGGAGGCATCCTTCATGATCGCTTGCATCAGCGTGTCATCGGCATAGATGATCCCCGGAACCCGCATTCCGGGCTTATAGTCCTGCGGGAGCAACCATCGATAGTCATCGAGTTTCTGCACGCCCTTGCCCATGATCAACCCCTACCCTACTGTTCTATACGTTTCAGAGTCCTTGGCGAACCGCTTCTGAAATTCCCTATCGTGTGTCCTGCCATCTGGGGGCGCAGCAAGCGGAGCCCTTACGCCTGACCCTCTTTTTCGGCGTTCTCGAGGAGCTCCCCATAAGCCAGAACCGGGATGGAGGCCGCCCAACTTCTGGCACCCTCATCGTCTTTGAACTTTTGAACGACGTAGCCCTCGGCATCTTCCCTGGAGCGGAAGAGCCGCCAGAGGTAATAGTACTTCGCCCCCGGCTTGCTCAGGTAGAAGAGCGCATCTTTCGGGTCGGTCGGTTCCTCCGGCGGCATCGTCTGGCCGTCGCCGATGAAGAACAGCACGGCGCCGACCCCGTGCCCCGCCAGGACCCGCGCCTTCACTGAATCCTCGTTCGGGAGGCTCTCAGGGTCGGGTTGAAGATGGGGGGCGTAGTACACTCTCACCCGATCGGCCGGGATCTGGCCCGTGATCTTGAAGGGGACCTTCACCTCTTCCAGCGCCTTTCTTGCCTCATCCGCCACCCAGAAGATGCTCTCCTCGAAGACATCGGACCATATCTCGACATAGCGCCCTTTCAAGGCCTGGCGAAGTTGCCGCCAGAGATCGCCAAGGCCCAATCCCTGACGCAGCGTGATCCTGGAGATCATGCTCATGGAGTTTCTCGGCTGGAGTGTTTCGGCGAGGTGGCAGTTCGCCGACCCATATCAGGCCTTGCAGAGGGCGCGCGTTTACGCTTCTAAGATCTGGTACCGGGTATTTCGGCGCTTCGGGACAAACCCTGCATCCTGGATATTCCGACGGATCTCGTCCAGCGTCATGAGATGCTGCGTCGTCTCCGTGGTCACCACATTCTCCTCGAGGACCGTGCTCCCAAAGTCGTTGACCCCGTACTGGAGGGAAAGTTGGCCGATCTTCGGACCCATCGTCAGCCAGGAGGCCTGGATATTCCTCACATTGTCCAGCATGATCCGGGAGATAGCGACGGTCCGAAGATAGCCGTACCCTGTGCCCGCCTCCCCCCTGAGCTCGTCGTCATTCGGTTGGTAGCTCCAGGGAATGAACGCCGTGAAGCCGCCGGTCCGATCCTGCAGATCCCGAACCTTCATGAGGTGCTCCACCCGCTGGGCCAGGGTCTCGCCCATGCCGTACATCATCGTGGCCGTGCTGGGAATATTCAGCTCGTGGGCGGTCTGCATCAGGTCAAGCCACTCCGCTGGCGTGTCTTTGAGCGGCGACACCCGGTCCCGCACCTCATCGACCAATAGCTCCGCACCAGCGCCTGGAATTGAATCAAGACCGGCGGCCCTTAAACGCTTCAACGTCTCCTTTAGAGAAATCGCAGAAATCTTTGCAATATAAATGATTTCCGCTGCTGAGAGCGCGTGCATGTGGATTGGGAACCGAGCCTTTATCGAGCTCAGTAAATCTTCATAGTAGTCGATCTTCAGGCTTGGGTTCAGGCCCCCCTGCATCAGGACCTCGGTGCCGCCGAGGTCGAGCAACTCCTGGACCTTCTGAAAAATCTGCTCCCTGGAAAGGACATACCCCTCCTTCGAACCAGGCAGCCGGTAGAAGGCGCAGAACGAACACTTGACCCAACAGACATTCGTGTAATTGATATTCCGGCCAATCACGTAGGTCACGACCGGCTCCGGGTGCAGGCGCCAGCGGACGCGGTCGGCCAGGGCAGAAAGCTCCAGCAAGGTCGCCCGTTCGACGAGTTCCACCCCTTCATCGAAGCTGAGTCGCTCCCCCGCCTCGACCTTCTCGGCGATCGCCTCGATCCTACCGTTCGACTCCCTCACCCCGCTACTCCTCAGTGTAGTGGGAGCAGGTTATAGAGCGCGTCCCGCTCCACCGGTTTGCGGCCGGCCTCGCAGATCATCGCGAGAAGCTGCTCGTGGCTGAGCTCCTGGTGGTGGGAGGTGTCACCCAGGGCATGCGTGATCTCGTAATGGCTGACGGTCCCGTCGATGTCATCCGCACCGTACCAGAGCGCGAGCTGGGCGACCGCGGGCGTGATCATAATCCAGAACGCCTTGATGTGCGGGAAATTGTCCAGCAGCAGCCTGGCGATAGCGATCTCCCGCAGGTTGGCGTATCCGGTCGTGACCGGGATGTGGCTCAACTCGGTGTTGGCCGGATCGAACGCCAGCGGGATAAAGCACATGAATCCGCCGGTCTCGTCCTGCAGGTCGCGGATATGAAGCAGGTGTTTGACCTTCTCCTCCACGGTCTCGATGTGGCCATAAAGCATCGTGGCGTTCGAACGGATGCCCGCCCGATGAACTTCCCTGGCCACCTCGAACCACCCCTCATTGTCCAACTTGGCCCGGAACAGCTCCTCGTGAACCCGGTCACTGAAGACCTCCGCCCCGCCACCTGGACAGCAGTCGAGCCCGGCCGCTTTCAGGTCGACCAACATCTCGCCCATCGGCTTCTTCGCCACCCGCTGGATCTGGGCCAGCTCGATCATCGTAAAGGCCTTGACATGGACACTGGGCTTGACCTCCTTCACCGCCCTGATCAAGTCGAGGTAGTACTGGTATGGCAGCCTCGGATTGATCCCGGCCACCATGTGAATCTCACGAATCGGGACATCGCCGTGCTTGCGGATCCGATCCTGGACATCCTGGATGCTGAGGACATACGCCCGCGAGTCGTTGGGCAGCGCATAGAATGAGCAGAACTTGCACCCTTTATTGCAGATGTTGGTGTAATTGATGTGGAGGTTGCGGACGAAATAGGTCAGGTCCCCGCTCTTCCGCTCGCGGACGAGGTTGGCAAGGAACCCCACTGATGTCAGGTCGTGTGTTCGATACAGCGCGAGCCCGTCGTCGAAGTTCAAGCGAACTCCGTCCACTATCTTCTGATAGATCTTCTCCAGGCCGGAGGCGGCCAGTTTGGACTCCATAAGACGGCTCATCGGCTCTGCTCTTTTCGGGATCTCGCGTCCTTGACGCCGCGACCTTCACTCAATCGGTCGATCTGCTCGAGAAGGGCCACCGCCCGTTGTTCGTAACTGTGACGTGTCTGCTGATAGTCCTCGAGCGCAAGCTTGCCGGCCTGATAATCGAACTCCACCTCCTTGATCGCGGCATAGAGTGTCTGCTTCTCGCCCAGAAGTTCTTGCAACTCGGCATGTCCCGGCTGCGGTGGAGGTTCCTCCCTCGCCCTCAGGAACGGCGCGATCACCGGCGTGAGGGCGAGAAAGACCAGAAGGGCTGCGATTAGATATTCCACGCCCTCACTGCCCCCACTCCTTGAGCTCCGCTTGCAACCGGCTGGCGTACCGGGGATCGAGCGGGGGTAGCTGCGCATCCCCGGGAGCCCGGCTCCTTGACACGGAGCGGCGAACCACGAAGCCGATGACGCCGACCCCGCCCAGGATGGCGCCGAAAGGCAGCAGCCACGCAACCCAGTTGAACCCCTGGCGTTTCGGGGCGAGGAGAATCCACTCGCCGTAGCGACTGACGAAATAGGCTCGGATCTGCTCGGGGTTCTCCCCGTTCTTCAGCTTCTCCCGGACCAGCTCACGCATCTGGTTGGCCATCTCTGAGGGCGAGTCGCCTACCGACAGGTTCTGACACACGGGGCACCGCAGCTCTGACGCCAGCAGTTGCGCCTGCTCCTCAAGCGTGACCGCGAGACCGGTACCTGGGCAGCAGAGCCAGACAACAGCAACTATCAGCAGAGAGAGCATTACACTACGCATGGGTCCTCATGCCTGGCGCCCCGCACTTCGCACCCCGCACCCCGCACTTGACACTAAAGCATCTCCTCGATCTTGGCCTTCAGGATCTCCTTGGTCAACGCCCCGACATGCTTATAGTGGATCTTGCCGCCGCGGTCTATGAAAAAGGTCTCCGGCACCCCGTAGACCCCATAGTCGATCGAGATCTTCCCGTGGGGATCCGGACCGTTCGGGAAACTCAGCTTGAACCGCTCGATGAACGCCTTGGCGTCGGCTTCTCGATCCTGGATGTCCACGCCGAGCACCACGACCCCCCGATCCTTGTAGGCCCGCCACGCCGCCTCCAGCGCCGGCGCCTCCTCAAAGCAGGCCGGGAAGCACCAGGAGGCCCAAAAGTTCAGCACGATCGCCGTGCCGCGGAGCTGCTCCAACCCGGTGGTCCCCCCGTCAAAGCTCGACAGGGCGAACGGCGGCGCCGAGTTGCCGACCAGCGGCGACGGGACCTCCCGTGGGTTGGTCTTGAAGCCGTACGCCAACAGCAGAAGGATCGGCGTGATGGCGATCGGAACGATCAGCTTCTTCCAGGTTGCCACGCGACTCGCTCTTTCACGGGCTCGGCCACCAGCACGCGCCGATCGGGCCAGATCGCCACCAACGCGCCGAGGGCCATTACAGCCCCGCCGATCCATATCCACATCACCAGTGGCCGAATCAAGACCTTCAGCGTCGCCGAGGCGCCGTCCTGTGTGAAGGACGAGAGGATCAGGTAGAGGTCCTCCCGCGGCGTCGAGCGGACATCAACGGTCCCGATCGGCTGCTGCTCGGACGGATAGAACCGCTTGGCGGGCCGCATCTCCGCCACCTGGCGGTTCGCGTTCAAGACCGTGAAGGTCCCCTGCACGACGAAGCGATGAGCCTCCTGCCAGGCAGTGAGGTCATCGAATCGAACCTGGTACCGCCCAAGGTGCATCGATTCGCCCCGCTTCAGTGAGACCTCCTTCTCGAGCCTAAAGACGGTCGAGGCGGTGATCCCGATCACGACGAGCACCACCCCCAGGTGCACGATGAGCCCTCCATATCGCCGCCGGCTACGCTTGGTGAGATTCGAGAGCGCCGTGAGATACCCTTCCCCGGAAATCTGTCGCCGTGCCCGCACGCCCCGGGCGAACTCCTGGATAACGGTCGCGGCCGCGAACATGGCCAAGCTGAAGGCCAGGAGCGGATACAGCCCCCGCACCCCCAAGATGGACGACACCCCGGTGCCGAGGAACGCCAGCAGCAAGGGGAGGCTGAAGTTGCGGCGCAGGCTGTCCAGCGAGGCGCGCCGCCAGGCGATCAGTGGCCCGATCGCCATCAGAAAGATCAGCACCAACCCGATCGGGACGTTTACCTTGTTGAAGAATGGCTCGCCCACGCTGACCTTCACACCGCGCACCGCTTCAGAGATGAGCGGAAAGAGCGTGCCAAGGAACACGGCAAAGGCGAACCCCAGCAGCAGGAGATTGTTCATGAGGAAGGCGGTCTCGCGGGAGACCAGGGAGTCAAGGTCCCCCTCGGCCTTCAACCCGTCGCTCCGATAGACCAGGAGGCCGAAGGAGACGAGGAGGATCACGCCGATGAACGCCAGAAACATCGGGCCGATGGTCGATTCCGAAAAGGCGTGCACAGAGGAGAGGATGCCGCTTCGCGTGAGAAATGTGCCGAAGATGGTGAGCGCAAAGGTGGTGATGATCAGGGCAAGGTTCCACACCTTCAGCATCTTCCGCCGCTCCTGGATCATTATAGAATGCAAGAAGGCGGTGCCGGTCAGCCACGGGAGCAACGAGGCATTCTCCACCGGGTCCCAGGCCCAGTAGCCACCCCACCCCAGCACTTCGTAGGACCACCATCCACCGAGGATAACCCCGACGGTCAGAAATCCCCAGGCGACGATCGACCAGCGCCGGACCGTTCGGATCCATTCTTCACCGAGCCGACCCGTCATCAGGGCAGCCATGGCGAAGGCGTAGGGGACCGACCAGCCGACGTAGCCGGCATACAGGCAGGGAGGATGGATCGCCATCAGCGGATGATTTTGCAAAAGCGGGTTCGGTCCCCGCCCGTCGGCGGGGGGTGGAAAGATCGCCGCGAACGGATTGGCCGGGAAGGCCGCCAGGAAGAGGAAGAACGCCGAGATGGACAGGAGGACCGCGGTGGCATACGGGATCGCCTCGCGGTTGCGCCTCCCCTCGATCACCACCGCAAGGAGGCTCATGAGGGCCAGGATCCATATCCAGAGGAGGATCGACCCCTCGAGCGCTCCCCACAGGGCGATGACGGTGTAGAGGAGCGGCGTCCCGAGGCTGGCGTTCCTGGCCACATACTGGATGCTGAAGTCACGGCCGACCAGGGCCGCCTCCATCAGCAGGACGGCGAAGGTGGCGAGGCCGAAGACGGCGAAGACGGCGCCGCGGCCGCTCTCGATCAATGCCGGCTTTCGTCGCCGCACTCCAAGGATCGAGACGATCGCCCCATAGAGGGCAATGCCCAGGGCCAGCACCATCGTGAAACGGCCCAGCGTCGAGATCATCGTCGCTCCTCGGGTGGCTTCATCAACGTCCGGTACAGATCCTTGGCCTGGGCCTGACCAGCCTGAGGCGGTCGGTACTCCTCGGAATGTTTGGCCAGGATCGTGCTCGCGATAAACAGATTACCGCTCATGTACTTTCCCTCAACTATCGCCCCCGTCCCCTCCTTGAACAGGTCGGGCGGGGAGCCGGTGTGCATCACCGCAACCTGCTCCTTCCCGTCGGTCAGGCGAAAGGTAAGCTGAAGCGTCCCCGGGTCCCAATGCACTGACCCGGGGACAACCATGCCGCCGAGGCGGAATGACCTGTCGGCCGCCGACGCCCCTTTCTCATGCAATTCCGCCGGCGTAATGTAGTAAACAGCGGCCTCCCGGATGCCTCCATAGATCAGATAACTAAGGGCCGCCGCCACGATGATCGCACCCATCAACAACTTGCTCTTTCTCGTCATCGCATCGTGTCTTTCGAGAATCGCCTGAGGGTTGCGATCTGGGCCACCATCGCTTTGGTCCGCCTGCTCACCGATAAAAGATAGCATAGCAGGCCGACGGCAGCCAGTAGATACGCAGCCAGGATATAGGGCCACGGATTCACGCCGCCCCCTCCATCCTCAGCCGGATCAGCTCCCATCTGGCCTTCTCAAGTCGGACCCGCTTGACCAGGAAATATCCGTACAGCAACACGAAGGCGGCGAGGTTCGTATAGAGGGCCACCTGCATGTCGGGGGCCACGGTCGATGGGCCGGGCCGAAGAACCGACGCGGGCTGGTGCAGGGTGCGCCACCAGACCACCGACATGTGGATGATCGGGACATCCAGGAAACCGATGATCCCCAGGACTGCGCCGAAGGTTGCACCCCGGGACGGGTCGTCCACCAGCGCCCGGAGCATCAGATAGCCGATGAAAATCAGCAGCAGGATGGTGGTGGTCGTCAGCCGCGCATCCCACGTCCACCAAGTCCCCCAGGTGGGCCGCCCCCAGATTGACCCGGCCGCGATCGCCAATGCGGTGAAGAGGACACCGATCTCGGCGGAGGAGTGCGCGATCGCATCGTGTCGCTCGCAACGGCGCGCGAGGTACAGGATGCTCGTCACGAACACGACGAAGAAGGCGAAGTAGCTGACCAGGATCAGGGGAACGTGCAGGTACATGATCCGCTGCACCTCCCCCTGCACGGCGTCGGGCGGGGCATAGAGAAACCCGGTGTAGAGCCCGGTCACGAGGCCGATTACTGCCAGGATACCCAGTGCCCGCTCCAAACCCCGCCCGATCATCGCACCTCGCACTTCGGACTTCGCACCGCTTTTATCACTCCTCCACCAGATATTCGAACGTCAGCAACGAGGCCACCAGAATGACGGTGTCAAAAGCCACCATCAGCTTCAGCCAGGGCACGGCGAGTTCGAACGGGTCGCCGCGCAGCACGACCTCCGTTCCCTTCACCGCGGACAGGATGAGCGGGATGGTCAGGGGAAACAGGAGGAACGGCAGCATCGCGTCCCGTGCCTTGAGGCCGGCCGTCATGGCAGACAGCAGCGTCCCCGCTGCGGCGAAGCCGATCGTCCCCGGGACGGCGATCAGCAGCAGCTTGGGGAGACGCGACCAGAGATCCATATTATAGAGCACGGCGAAGAGGGGAAAGATCACCAACTCCACCACAAGGATCACCGTGAAGTTCACAAGCAGCTTCCCCAGATAGATCGCCTCTCTCGGAGCCGGATACAGGAGTAAGCCGTCCAGGCAGTCGTTCTCCAACTCACCCTGAACCGATCGAGCCAGGCCGAGCACGCTGGTGAAGGTAAAGGCCAGCCAGAGGAGACCGGACGACGCTCCACGAATCAACGTCTGATCGCCGCCGAGCGCGAAGTTAAAGAGGAACAGGACCAGGAAGGCAAAAAAGAACATGGCGCTGAAGCTCTCGCGATCCCGCCACTCAGCGAGCAGATCCTTTCGCGCGATCGCCACGACGCGCCGGACAAAGCTCATTCCACCTCCCCCAACTCTCCGTGCAGCGAGAACAGAGCGCGAAACGCGTCCAGGCTGGTTTCGTCTCGACGACCTTCGAAGACCAGGCGTCCCTGTCGCAAGATGGCCAGGCGGTCTGCCACGCCGAATCCCATCGTGAGATTATGGGTGGCCAGAATCGTGGCTGCCCCCCCGATCTTCGACGCCATGAGGAACTCCTCCAATAGCTTCGTAGCCTGCAGGTCCAGGCTCGCGTAGGGCTCATCCAATAAGATCACCTTACACTCACGGAGCATCAGCTTGGCCAGGGCAAGGCGACGCTTCATTCCGCTGGAGAGTGTCCTGACGCTCGAACCGGCCGCCGCTTTCAGACCGACACGGAGGAGGACCTGGGCGATGCGCTCGCCTGCCCGATCCAGTCCCAGCATGGCCGCGGCGAAGGCAAGGTTCTCACTGGCGGTTAGGGTCTCGTACAGTTGGTGCCCGTGGGCGAGGGTCCCGATGGCACCTCTCGCGCTGTCGCCGCCCTTGCCGACCTCGAATCCAGCGACCCGCGCAGTTCCGGCGGTCGGTCGAACCCGTCCAGCAAGGATCCTGAGCAGGGTGGTCTTCCCGGCACCATTCGAGCCGAACAGGGCTAGGATCTCACCCGGGGCGACGCACAGGTCGATCCCCCTCAGGGCCGGATAGCCGCCATACCACTTGACCAGCCGCCTGGTCTCGACCGCCGGCGCCGGACCCGGCATTCGCCCTTCCGCATCAGGCGTCACCATCCCCGTCCCATCGCCAGGCCCAGGTACAGCGCGGCCCCGCCGAGGGCCGCGCCGATCCAGGCGCAGCGTTGCAGCCGACCAACCAGCATGAACCCCGCCGCTATCCGATCACCCTCCACCACTTCCTGCCCCCCAGCGTCCTGTACCATGGATCTGGTCAGACGAAGCCCCAGGCCGAAAAACTGGTAGCTGTTCAGCAAGGCCAGGACGAATACCACAAGAAGCTTTGGTCCCAGCGTGGAGAACAGTTGGCTGAAATAGCGGCCGCCGAGCGCCGCCTTCAGATCGGTGAGCATAGCGGCGCCCGTGATGATCAACAGGCCAAGAGAGGCCAGAGAAATTGGATGAACAACCGTGATAACTTGCGAGATCGATTGAAGGGTCTGTCGCGCCTCCTGATACCGGCGCGCCGCCGGTATCAGAAAACCTCCGACAAACACCATTCCGCTCAGATACAACAACGCCACCACCAGATGCAGGTACGGCAGAGGGGACATATTGACCACACGCACGCGTTCACGAACCAACGCGACCAGGAACGCAGGCGCACACGCGCCTGCAGGGATGCCACCAACTCACTATAGAAGTAGAATATTTCGACTGAAATTGCAAGGAGGAAGGGATGGAACGGGGGGAAGTAAAGAAGGTGACGTATCAGTGCAGCAAGGCCGACCTTTCTTCTTCCAATCCGATCAGCGACGCGCCATTCTCCAGCAGCGTAATGAAGTGCTCCACCAGTTCGGGATCGCGCCAGCCCCTTTCAGCCTCCTTCCTCATGATGGTGAAGACCCGCTCTCTCGCAAGGGACAGCTTATAGGGCCTGGCTGTGACAAGGGCATCGTAGATGTCCACGATCTGGATGATCCGGGCCGTAAGCGGAATCTCCTGCCCCTTTAGGCCATCAGGATAACCGCCGCCGTCCCATCGTTCATGGTGATGGCGTATGATGGGCAGGACCAGTTTAAGCGACTTGAGCGGCTTGCAAATCCGCTCCCCGATCACCGGGTGCTCCTGCATGACCCCCCACTCCTCCTGACTCAACTCCGTTTTCTTGTTGAGGATCGATTCCGGGATCGCGATCTTGCCGAGGTCATGCAGATAGCCCCCCCGGCGCAGAGCCTTCAACTGCTCCGCTGAGAGCCCCAGGCTCTGGCCCAGTGCCACCGAGTACTGGGACAGGCGTTCGCAGTGCCCCTCCGTGTAGGCATCCTTTGCCTCGACGCTCAGGCCCAGTGTACAGAGGACATCCTCGGCCTGTTCCAACTCGTCGGTGAACTGCTTGAGCTTCAGGAGAGACCTGACCCTGGCGCTCAATTCCGCGTGGTGAAACGGCTTGGTCAGGAAATCATCTGCCCCGGCCTCGATGCCACGGATCTTGTCTTCCAGGTCGCCCAAGGAGGTCAGCATGATGATGGGGATGAGCCGAGTCCGCTCATCCTCCTTGAGCTGGGCGCAGACCTCGTATCCAGTCACGCCTGGCATCATGACATCCAACAGGATCAAATCCGGAGGATCGGCCGCCACCAGGTCCAAGGCACGTTCACCGTTCCGCGCGGCGATGATTTGATAGCCCTGAGGAGCCAGTGTGGCCTCCACCAGCATGACGTTCGCCTCCTGGTCATCCACAATCAGAATCTTCCGGCAAGGTGGGTACTCTGATTCCATCACCTGCTCCGAACCGCGTCCAACGAGCCTCTATCAAACCCTCATAAGCTAGAAGCCCATGCCTTAGGGCTTCCCGGGGTTGATAGGCTATAAGACCCCACACGGCGTGTCAACACAAATTATCAATCTTGGCTAAATCTTCGCATGTTGTCGTTGAAATAGCTCGGGACAGGCTCGAGGAGCCGCCTGCAGTCATGGGACGGAGGACGCCGTGGAAAGCACCGGGCCGTGGGCTTCCAGAGGCCGATAGGTCGAGTGCACACCCTGATGCGCCGCGCCGATCGCACCGAGAATGACGTCTCGTGAGGTGGGAAGCAGATCGACTCCAAAGCTCGCCTCGAATCGTTGAACGAGGACCGGTATCACCTCCTTTACCGCCACGGGACGAGAGAGCTCGTCGGCTATGCTCGTCGCGCTTGCGCTCTTGATGCCGCAGGGGACGATCAGCTTGAACGGGGCCAGGTTCATATCGACATTCAGCGCGAAGCCGTGTCGGGTCACCCACCGGCTGACATGAATGCCGATCGAGGCGATCTTCCCGCCCCGGACCCATACGCCCGTCCGACCGATCCAACGGCTGGCACCGAGGCCAAACGTTATGAGGGTCTCGATCAAGATCCCTTCAAGTCGCCGAAGGTAGACATGTACGTCGCGGCCATGTTCCGCCAGATTGAGGATCGGGTAGCCCACCAACTGGCCAGGGCCGTGATACGTAATGTCGCCCCCACGCTCCACGTTGAAAAACTCGATCCCCCGTGCGGAAAGCGACGATTCCGGGACCAGCAGATGCGCGTGCTGTCCACCGCGTCCGAGTGTGATCACCGGGGGGTGCTCGAAGAGCAGGAGCAGGTCCCCCACCCGGCCCTCGACACGAAGGGCGGCCAGACGGCGCTGGAGCTCGAGCGCCTCACCGTACGGGGTGAGGCCTAGCTCTATCACGTGGCACGTCGTCACCATCGCATGTTCGACCTAGGGTCTAGGGTATAGGGGTTAGGGTCTGGCATCATAGTGGAGGGTTAAGGAATCACGCTATTGCGCCGTGATATTCTTGATATATGCTCACTGTAAATTCTCTTCTCCACACGCTCTGCCCTATCCTCTCTACCCTAAACCCTCTGCCCTTTACCCTGTGTTAAAGATGAATCGCACGACCGAGAGCAGCCAGGGCAGCCTCGCCCATCGCCTCGGAGCGGGTCGGGTGCGCGTGAATCGAGCGCGCGATCGTCTCGGGCGAAGCCTCTGTTGACAACGCCAGGCCCGCCTCGGCGATCAACTCCGTGGCCTCTGCGCCAACGATGTGGACACCCAGGATTCGTCCTTGCTTTGCATCGGATATCACCTTCACCATCCCCTCCGTCTCGCCCAAGGCGATTGCCATCCCGCTGGCAGTGAAGGGAAACCGACCGATGTTGATCGCGTACCCTTCCGCCCTGGCGCTGGCTTCGGTCAAGCCGATACTGGCGACCTGAGGGTGGCAGTACGTGCAGCTCGGAATCTTGAGGTGATCGATCGGGGCCACACCATTGAACTTGGCGATCTTTTCGACAGCCACGATCCCTTCGTGCGAGGCCTTGTGGGCCAGCAGCGGCCCGCCCACGACATCACCGATTGCGTAGATGCCGGGGATGCTCGCCTCCATCCATTGATTCACCGCCACGAACCCTCGATCCTTCGCCACGCCCAGCTCATTCAAGCCGCCCATCTCCGAGTTGGCTGCCCGGCCCACCGCCACCAGGACCGTCTCGGCAGCCAGCTCTTCCGTCTTGCCATCGGTCGAGACCCTGACCTTGGCGCCCTCCGCCTCGACCACCACCTCCTCGACCTTCGTCCCGGTCATGATCCTGACCCCTCGCCTGCGGAGGGAGCGGTTGAGCAACCCAGCGATCTCGGCATCCTCTTGGGGAAGGATCATCGGGAGCATCTCAACGACCGTGACCGCCGTGCCGTATGCGTGATAGATATCAGCGAACTCCACGCCGACCGCACCTCCCCCAATGATGATCATGGAGGCGGGCGCCCGGGGGAGGAGCATCGCCTCGGTGCTGGTGAGCACGATCTTACCGTCGGCCCTGAGGCCCGGCAGCATTCTGGGTCGCGACCCGGTGGCCAGGAGAATCCGCTCGGCCCTGATCGCCTCGACCGTCTTCCCGGCTCCATCCGTAATCTCAAGTTCATTGGCCGAGGTGAAGCGAGCCTCTCCCATGCAGACGGCAACCTTGTTCTTCTTCATAAGGTACTCAACGCCTTTGGAGAGCCGCTCCGCCGCCTGCCGGCTCCGCTTCACGGCGTGCCCGAAGTCTGCCCGGAGGTTTTCGACATGAATGCCGAATTCTTCCGCGCGGCGAAACAACGAGAGGACCAGCGAGTTTTGCAGCAGGGCCTTGGTCGGGATACAGCCCCAGTTCAAACAGATCCCACCCAACCGATCCCGTTCAATAACAGTCACGCGCATCCCAAGTTGTGCCGCCCGGATCGCCGCGACGTACCCGCCCGGCCCCGCCCCGATCACTGCCAGATCGAATGCCCGCTCGTCCTGTTCCATCCCCTTCCCGCCCTAGAGAACTCGTTGATGCGAATATTAGTGCTCCTCCAACTATTTTGCCCTAACTTAGTGGGGCATCGTGCCGGGCCAAGAAACAAGCATAGCAAGGCGCGGACCCCAGGGCCGACCGAGGCGTACATACGGTGGTACGTCGCAGGGAGCGCCCTGGGGGCCAGCAACGCCGCTAGGCGAAGTTAGTTGGAACGGCACTAGCCTTTCACTTCCGCCCTTCCACTCGCCGCTTCTGGTTCACCTCCTCGATCTGGCCGCGGGCATGATAAGAGCTCCGCACCAACGGGCCGGCCTCCACATGCTTGAATCCCATCCCTTCCCCGATGGCCTTGAGCTCCCTGAATTCCTCCGGAGTGTAGTATCTGATGATCGGCAGATGTTGCTGGCTCGGCCGGAGGTACTGTCCCATCGTCAGGATGTCGCAATCCACCTGCCGTAGGTCCGCCATTGTCTTGAGCAACTCCTCCCGCTCCTCCCCGAATCCCACAATGATCCCTGATTTGGTTACCAGCGCGGGCGCCATCCGGCGTGCCTTTGCGAACAACTCAAGTGATTGCTCATATCGTGACCCGGGGCGGACCTCGCGGTACAGCCGAGGGACGGTTTCCATGTTGTGATTTAGGATGTCCGGCGCAGCCTCGACCACCGTGCGAAGGGCCGCCTCGTTGCCGCGGAAGTCTGGGATCAGCACCTCGACGCCGCACCCCGGCGAGAGTTCCCGGATCCGACGGATGACTGTAGCAAAGATGGCCGAGCCGCCATCGGCCTGGTCGTCTCGGTTGACTGAGGTGATGACCGCGTGTTCCAACCCCAGTCGCTGAATCGCCTGGGCCACCCGATCCGGCTCGGCCAGGTCCAACTCAGACGGCTTGCCGTGCGTCACGGCGCAAAACCCACAATTGCGGGTGCAGATGTCACCGAGGATCAGAAACGTTGCGGTGAGTTGCTCCCAACACTCGCCGATATTGGGACAGTGGGCCTCCTCACAAATGGTGTGAAGCCTCCGGTCTTGGACGAGACGTTTCAACCTGAGATAGTTGGGGCTTCCTGGCGCTTTGACCTTCAGCCATGAGGGCTTGCGGGCCGGGAGGATTTCGGCAGTGGAGATGAGCGGTCCTACGCTTACGGGTCCCGACATCGGTGCCTCGCCTCAGTCGCCGAAATTGATTGACCTTCGAGACGACGGACAGAACTGGCTTGTGTTATATGCCCTCATACCATGTCTTGATGCGGCTGTCAATCACACAACACCCTCTCCTCCCTGCTCTCGCCGCCTCGCCATTCCTTCCAAATGCGGTCTGTTTTGAAGCATTGAAAACGGAAGGGGGAGATCTGGGCAAAAAGCTCCTCTATAGCTTCTCTCTTTTGTCCAAGAAGCCCGCCTCCACGACTCTTTCTTGACAGATTGACAGCGGGACAAAAGATGACTATTCTCATGGGACTTTTGGGAAGCAAGGAGGGTTATCACTCGTGCCACGGCCGCAAAGACCGGCGGGTGTGCCCTGACCCATGAGCCGCACGAGCAAGGCTCGCAAGCGAAAAGTGGTGCCCCCGCGTGAGGCCCGTGGGCCGGTCCCCCGCCCTTCAACCCAGCGCTGGGTCCACTGGCTCGTCCCCGTGCTGATCGCTTTCATCACCGTCGGCGCGTTCCTGCCCACGTTGCACAACCAGTTTGTCAGCTGGGACGATGATCAAACTTTCTTGAACAACCCTCACTACCGGGGGCTCGGCTGGCCCCAGGTCCGCTGGATGTGGACCACGTTTCACATGGGCCACTACGTCCCCCTGGCCTGGATGACCCTCGGCCTCGACTACCTGCTCTGGGGCATGAAGCCCTTCGGCTACCATCTGACCAGCCTGCTCCTGCACGCGACCAATGCGGTGGTCTTTTACCTCGTGGCGCTCCGGATCCTGGGCGTGGCTCGGTCCGGGCCGGGGGAACGAGATAAACTGGGCCTGGTCGTTTCCGCCGCGTTCACCGCCCTCCTGTTCGCCCTTCATCCCCTGCGCGTCGAATCCGTCGCCTGGGCCACCGAGCGGCGGGATGTCCTCTCGGCGCTCTTCTACCTGTTAACGGTCCTCGTCTACCTCCGGACCTGCGAGCGGGGGGAGCGTGGCCGCGGGGCGTATTATTGGGGGGCCGTCGCCCTGTTCGCCTGTGCGCTGTTGTCCAAATCCATGGCCCTGAGCCTTCCGGTCGTGCTGCTGATCCTGGACGTCTATCCCCTCCGACGCCTCGGCGGGAGCACCGGGTGGTGGGGCGAGGACGCGCGCCGGGTCTACCTGGAGAAGCTCCCGTTCGTGCTGCTGGCCGCCGCGGTATCCGCCATCGCATTCATGGCGCAGCTTTCGGTCCACGCCGCGATCTCGCTGACTCAACTGAGCGCGCTCGGGAGGCTGTCGGTCGCGGTGTACGGCCTGAGCTTCTACCTTTGGAAGATGGTCCTGCCCGTGAACCTCTCGCCCCTCTACGAGTTGGGCACGGTGAGCCCCTGGGCACCGCCGTTCCTCCTGAGCTACGGCGTGGTGCTCGCCCTCACCGCGCTCGCGCTGGCCTGCCGCCGCCGAGTGCCGGGGCTGCCGGCGGCCTGGCTCGCGTACGTGGTGATCCTGCTGCCGGTGCTCGGCATTTTTCAGAGCGGCCCACAGATTGCCGCGGATCGCTATACCTACCAGGCCGGCCTGGGCTGGGCGCTCTTGGCTGGGGCCGCCCTGCTCTCCGGGTGGCGACGGCGCCCTGCCCTGGTGACCGGACCTGTCATCTGTGTCCTCCTTGGCTTGGGGGCTCTCACCTGGAACCAAGTCCACGTCTGGCACGACTCGGGGAACCTGTGGGCCCACGCCCTTGCTATAGACCCCACATCGTCCATCGCCCACAACAACTTGGGCAGTGCGCTCGCCGACCAGGGCAAGCTGCCTGAGGCGGTCGAACACTACCGGCAGGCCCTGCAGATCAAGCCGGACTACGCCGGCGCCCACAGTAACTGGGGTGTTGCGCTCGCTGACCAGGGCAAGCTGGCGGAGGCAATCGAGCACTACCGGCAGGCCCTGCAGATCAAGCCTAACCACGCCGGCGCCCACAACAACTGGGGCTTGGCGCTCGCCCGGCAGGGCAGGCTGGCGGAGGCAATCGAGCACTACCGGCAGGCCCTACAGATCAAGCCGGACCACGCCGGCGCCCACAACAACCTGGGCAATGCGCTCGCTGACCAGGGCAAGCTGCCCGAGGCGGTCGAGCACTACCGGCAGGCCCTGCAGATCAAGCCTGACTATGCCGACGTCCACAGTAACTGGGGTGTTGCGCTCGCCGACCAGGGCAGGCTGGCGGAGGCAATCGAGCACTACCGGCAGGCCCTGCAGATCAAGCCGGACTACGCCGGCGCCCACAACAGCTGGGGCGTGGCGCTCGCCCGGCAGGGCAGGCTGGCGGAGGCAATCGAGCACTACCGCCGAGCCGTAGAACTGAGACCAAATTTTGAAGATGCCACCTCCAACCTGGTCAATACCCTCCTGAGGATACAAATGGGGTCAGACAAATCGTTGACCAAGCCTGACGCAGCCCTGAGTCGAAAGGGCAAAAAAGTAGAATAGCCGTGATGGGCTCGGTCTCATCCCGTTGGCGACGATCGCCAGTCGCTCGTCCTTCGAACTCTTTGCAGCGCCAATCCCCTAATCCATCGTGATGATGAGCCCCTTGGCTTCCGAGGTCGATCTGTTCGTATCGCGACATCGCCGATTCTGCGTTTCAGAACCGGCCCGCTCAACTTTTGACTTGTCGTTTGGCGTATCTTTTGCTAGCGTAAATTTTCTGCTGAGCCGTGATGCTGTTTGGGAGCGTCCCCAAAGGATTCGCATGTCCGATTTGCGGCAATTGAGTGAGGTTCCCCACCTCGAGCCGGTGATCAAGGAGTATGAATCGGCTTTTAGGGTTGCCTTGCATCTGCATCGTCCCTCGCGAGCTCGTTCGAAGCCAAGGGATGACCCCGGCCTTCATGTGCACCTCTTCGCCCTTCCCAGCCGGTTTCCATTGACGGCGTTTATGGGCGAGACTCGGATGTTCATGCTTCCCATGGCATTCGGCCTCACGTTACGAGAGGGCGCTCGACAGGCGTTGACCCTCCCGAACCGGATGAAAAAGGGGGTGGTGCTGCGCGACGATGAGGGGAATGCGCTGGCGTTCCTGCACCAACGGAACATCTTCATCCTGCTCGATGTGATTGGCCAGACGAAGGATCTCGCCCCATTGCTTCTGAGAAGGCTTCTGGATCACAGTCTCGCAATGATGATGGCAGATCTCGCTGCGCAGAGCGGCCTGCATCCGGAGCGTCTCCAACTTATCCTGGTCGGGCAGCGGCGGACGACGGAACTCCAGGCATCGAGGTGGCAACAGACGCGAAGGGCCTCAGTTATGGGCCAGCTCAAGGAAGGGCGCGGTGGACGGATCGCGGACGAGATAGGTTTTTTGGAGTCCGAGATCCGATCAACCGAGGAGACGCTCGAGACTGCCTCCCGGCGAATCACCGCGGAAACCCGCCACTTGCAGGCCTGCCGACGCCGGCTCGGACAGCTCCGCGGGGAACTGGACGAAGGTGGGGCCGATCTCGCCCGCGAGCTGGACCGGCTGTCGGAACATCGCGACGTGGCTGAGGTGACGGGCCTCCCGGCGGGGCTTCGGATCATCACCCGACATCTACAGGTGGAACATCGTGGGAAGCAGTACGCGCTGGGGAGGTTCCAGGTCGATCTGCTCTACAACGGAGAGATCACGATCCACAACCTGACCAACAGGCACGGGTACTATGACCACCCGCACATCTGGAATGGAACGCCCTGTCTGGGCAACGTCAGGGAAGGGCTGGCGAAGTTGATCGGCGAATTTCAACTCGCGGCTGCGTCCGAGGTCATCGTGGACTTCCTGAAGACGATCAATCATAAGGATTGGCACATCTCCATCGAGCATTGGGGATCAATACCGGATGAGGGACGCCCCGCATCCCTCCCCCCTGGCGCCCCAAAACTCGTCCGGTAGGGACCGAAGACCATGGATCTCTCGCGACAAATCGACCTGGTGGAACCGGAGGCCCTCGAGATCCCGGTGACCATGATCGGTTGCGGGGGGATCGGCTCCTTTTCCGCGCTGGCGCTGGCGAAGATGGGGTGCGTTCATCTGACCGTCTACGATGACGATCGGGTGGAAGAGCACAACATCCCGAATCAGCTCTACCGGCTCGGCGATGTCGGCCAATTGAAGGTCATCTGCCTGGCCGAGATTATCAAGGACTTCACTGGGACTGGCGTCGACGCGCGACCGGAGCGCGTGCAAGGCCAGCGGCTCCAGGGGATCGTCGTCTCAGGCGTGGACAGCATGGAGGCAAGGCGGCGTATCTGGGACCGATCGATCCGGTACAAGGCCGGCGTCACGGCCTACATCGACGCCAGGATGGGCGCCGAGGTAGCCAGGATTTACACCGTCCGGCCCGTGGATCCTGACCACGTCCGGTTGTACGAACGGACGCTCTACTCCGACGACGACGCGATGCAGGTTCCATGCACTGCCCAAGCGATCGTCTACAACAGCTTCGGGATCGCCGGTCTTGTGGCAGGAGAGGTGAAGCGGGTCGCGATGGGCGAGGCGTGTCCATTCGAGATCATTTTCGATCAGAGAACGCTCACCTTCCTCACCGCCTAGTGCCGTTCCAACCGTTTGGGCAAAAGAATATTTGTTGGCGATTAGGCGAGAAGAGTTGGAACGGCATTAGCCGCAACAAGTTGGAACGGCACTAGTGCCGCACCAACTATTTCCCGTCACCGGGTGAACGCCCCGGAAGAAAAGGAGAGATGCGATGACACTCGGAACCACGCAAGAGCAAGAGACCATCGTCGTGAAGGTCGTCACGCTTGGCAAGAGCACGCAGGAAGTCCGGCGGGACAGCCCCTTCAATCTGGACAGCCTTCTGAAAGAGCTGGGGGTGAACGGGGGTCTGGAGATACGGGTCAACGGCCAAACGGTGGAGCGAACCCGCCGTCTCGCGCACGGCGACACCGTCCTGATGGTCCCGAAGATCAAGGGGGGCCGGTAAGGCGAGACCCTCACCCCACTCCCTCTCGCGGCCTGTTTTCGCTGGACCAGGCCCGAAAGAGAGCAGCCTGAGGATCGGGCCTCATCTGATCTGGACGATCACCTTCCGTTCCCGCGGGCCGTCGAACTCCACCAACATCAGGCTCTGCCAGGTGCCCAGGAGGAGTGTGCCGTTCTTGACGGGCACCATCTCGCTTGGGCCGATGATGGCCGCCTTGATGTGGGCCGCCGCGTTGTCATCGATACGATCGTGCCGCCAGATCCCCTCTGGGATCAGCTTTGCGAGGGCGTCCTGGAGGTCCTCGCCGATATTAGGGTCGGCGTTCTCGTTGACCGTGACGGCCGCGGTTGAGTGCGGGATGAAGACACAACACAGCCCCTCTTGCGTGGCGGCCCGCTCCACGATCTCCCGAACGTTCGGGGTGATGTCGATCACCTGAAACTTTCGCTTCGTTTTGACGAAGAACTCTTCCATCCTCTCCCCTGATGGCGTCGCGGATCCCGTTCACCCGCTTCCCCTACTCCCGTCTCTCGCCGCGATCGCCAGCCGTTCGAACTCCGCCTCCGGCAGCGACGGCCTACCCAGGCTGCTTGTGCGCAAGCCGGGGGCGCCATGATAGTCGGAGCCCCCGGCCGCCAACATCCCATAGCGCAGCCGCATCCGCTCATACCGGAAAATCGCGTCGGCATCGTGATCCGGGTGGTGCACCTCCAGTCCCATCAGCCCCTGCTCCACCAGGCGGGGGATCATCTCGTCGCGGCGATACACCCCGGGATGCGCGAGGGACGGGACACCGCCGGCCCGCTTGATCGCCGACATCACCTCGGCCGCCGGGATTCTGGCGCGCTCGACGTGCGCCGGCTTCCCCGCCGTAAGGTACCGGTCGAACGCCTCTTGCACCGAGCTTACATATCCGCGCCTCACCATCGCCTGCGCGAGGTGAGGCCGGCCGACCGAGGCGCCGGGGGCATGCTTCAAGATCTCCTCAGCGTCAAGTGGGAGGCCAAGCGACCAGAGCTTATCAATCATCCGGCGGATCCGCTCGATCCGGTCATCACGGGAGACGGCCAGAAACTCGGTGAGTCGAGCGTCGTCAGGATGGATGAAGTGCCCGAGGATATGAACCTCCAGGTCATCCACATAGGCGGTCACCTCGACACCCGGGACGATCTCGAGGCCCACCCGCGCCCCCTCAGCCATCGCCGACGGGATGCCCGCCAGCGTGTCATGATCGGTCACGGCCAGGACCGAGACACCGCGCGCCTTCGCGAGGCGCACGAGCTCCTGGGGGAGCAACGCCCCGTCGGAGGTGGTCGTGTGGGCGTGCAGATCAATGACGCGCATCAGGTCAGCCCGGCGATCATGAGCGAGGGAGATTACTGGCCTCCGACTGCTGCGCGACCAGACGCTCGGGGTGGGCATAGACATTAAACCCCTCCCCCCGGACGTACCCGATGACGGTGATGCCAAAGCGCTTGGCCGCCTGGATCGCCAGGCTGGTGGGCGAGGTCCGAGAGATGACGAACGGGGTCCGCATGTGAGCCCCCTTCCGAAGCATCTCGGATGAGATGCGGCCGGTGGAGAGGAGGATATTGCCGGCTGTTGAAATGCCTCGGAGGAGCGCCTCGCCGAGGATCTTGTCAAGGGCGTTGTGGCGCCCAACGTCCTCGGCGACCAGCAGCAGTTTCTCCCCATCGCTCATGGCCGCAGCGTGAATCCCCCGTGACTCCCGATACAGGCGAGCCTCGGCATAGAGCTGCTTCATCAAGACAAAGGCCTGCTCCGGGTGCAGTGTCGCCTCCTTCGGAAAGGCCTTGAACCCTTCCATCGGCATTCCAAAGGTGATGCCCCCTGTGCAACCGGAGGTGAAGATGCGACGACGAGGCGGGATAAAGGCCTTCGTGAGCCGGACATCCGCCACCGCCTCCTCGGGAAAGACCTCCAGTGTCTTAATTTCATCGAGACCCTCGATGACCCCCTCAAAGCTTAAGAATCCCAGGACCAGACAATCGACCTTGATCGGCGTGCATTGCAGCGTCGCCAGCTCGGTCCCGTTCACGAAGATGGTGATTGACTGCTCCGCGACCACCGGAAGGTCGAGGGTCTCAAAGGAGCCGCCACGATATCGAACGATCCGATGCATGGTTCTCTCAACGCCCCATGGGACCCACATGGTCCCAGACGCTCACTCGATTCCTTCCTTCACTCCCTTCGGCTCGGAAGGTGTCGTGCGTGACCTTCACGATCGCCTCTCCCACCTCGGGATAGAACAGATCGACCGGGCACGTGACGAAGAGGGATGCTGTCAGCGACACGATGCACTCCGAGAGGACGCCGGAGGGCTAATGGCCCTTGTCCTTGGGAAAGGGCGGCGCAAGAACCACAAGCAGGACCAGCGAGCTGGAACCTGGATTCTCAACTCCATGCTCCACGGATGCCGGGGCCAGGACCGCCGAACCGGCTGACAGCTCTCGTTCCTCAGGTCCGATCCTGAAGCGGCCCGTCCCTTCAATGACGTAGTAAATCTTATCCGACGTCTCATGGACATGGGGCTTCTGGACCTGGCCAGGCAAGAGGCAGTAGAGGTCGGCCATGGACCGCTCGGTCCTGAAGAGCCCGACCTTCTGTGCCTTCTCGGGCGAGAAGCGCTTCAATGCGGCCGCCTCGACCCACTCCATCAAGCCCTCCCTACCCCGTTCTCCGGGGGCCAGAAACGCTGCCAGGAGAAGTTAATTGGACCGGCAATCGACTACCAATCGGGGTGCAGATCCGGCCGCTGCTTCAGCGCGTCTTTCAAGGAGGTCGAGAGGCGCTCCTTTCCATAGATGAAGTCAGCCCGATTGTAGGAGGCAATCTCATACTCCTTTCCCAACACAATCGCCTCCTCCGGGCAGGCCTCCTCACAGTAGCCGCAAAAGATGCAGCGGAGCATGTGAATCTTGTAGATCTTCGCGTACCGCTCTCCCCGGGAATGCCGCTCCTGCTCGGTATTCTCGGCCGGCTCGATGTAGATCGCGTCGGCGGGGCAGGCGACGGCGCACAGTTCGCAGCCCACGCACCGTTCCATCCCATCCTCGTTCACGACGAGCATATGCAGGCCACGATAGCGGGGGGCGAGGGGAAGGCGCTCCTCTGGATACGAGACCGTTACAGGCTTACGAAAGATGTGTTTGAAGGTGGTCGCCATCCCTTTAAGGATCTCAATGATCATAGACTACATCCTCACGTGCCCCCGCTTTCAGGGTAGCGCATCTCACGGATCTTTCCCGGATCGGGCGGGCCCAGGAACAGACCCAAGGCGTCACGTAACACCTTGCGCTGCAATGTATCCTGTCCCGGGCCCCCCAAGCTGCAGCCCAGCCTGAATCCGACCGGATAGAGCGCCCTCGGTGGCCGCATCAGCGCCGATTCCTCGGGGACCACGGTAATGAGCACCGTCGGAAGTCCCCGCATCTCAATCTCTCGCTGGGCCGACACGACCGCGCGGTGGCAGACCGGTCATCCTGCTGTCAGCACCACGAGGTCCGCCTTCGACCGCTCAATGGCATCGGCCACCTGAGGGGCCGTGACCTCGTAGGTCTCTTTCAGATTGAGGCTGTAGCCGAATCCGACGTGCTTGTCGCCCAGTCCACCGATCAGTCCCTCCTGCCGAAGCTCCCGCAGGCGATCGATCGGGAAGACACAGTTGATATCCCGGTCGGCATCCGCATGGTCATAGTGGCTGTGCGTGACCATTAGCTCGGCGCCCTTTACGTCGCCAGGCACTACCCTCAGGCTGTTGTCCCCCTCAGGGCTGAACGACTCCTGGCTCTTCAGGTGGATGCCCGCGTTCGAGACAAGGGCCACCAGCGACTCCGAGAGTTTTCCCTCGAAGGGCGCAAACGGGACGCACCGCCGGGACATACCCATGCCCACACATGCTCCAGGCTAGATAAGACAGCTCGCGCTAACCGTGCCGGCTCGCAACTCGCGAACCACACAGCCGTTACCTCGCCGACTGATCAAATGCGGCACGCCAAGTATATCAGAGGTCAGAGCTTCCTGACGATGGCCAGCAGCTCCTCGTTGTCCGGCTGCTGGCGCAGCTCATAGAACTTGATCGTCTTCAGGTTGCCCTGCTTATCGATGATGAACACCGCCCGCTGGGGGAATCCTTCCTCTCGAAGAACACCGTACTTCAAGGAGACCTGCCCGTGAGGCCAGAAATCACTCAGCAGCGGGTATCCCAAACCGCCGCACTTTTCGGAGAACGCCGCCAGGGTAAACAGACTGTCTGTGCTGATCCCCAGAACCTGGGTATTGTAATCCGCGAACTTCTGCATATCAGCATTGTACGCGGACAGTTCCGCTTGTCAGACCGGGGTGAAGGCCAAAGGAAAGAACGCCAGCATGACGTTCTGTTTTCCCTTGAAACTCGAGAGGCTGACCTCGTTCTTCTTGGCATCCTTCAGGGTGAAGTCCGGCGCCGCCTCTCCAACCTTGAGCTGATGAATCATGCGCATCCTCGTCCTCCTTTCGCTCGGCCGAAGCCGATTCGAAAACCCTTATCAGTATCGCTCCATCAACGCCTTCACGATCACACAACAATGGGGTCCTTCCTGCACCTTGCCTGCTCCTGGCCTATTTCCTCGACCGCCACGGGACATGAAACAGTCCTCGCCGGCTCGGCCGCTCCTTCATGATTTTCTCCTGAAGCAACATGATCCCGTGGATCAGTTGCTCCGGCCTGGGCGGGCAGCCGGGAACGTAGACATCCACCGGAACAATCTCGTCCACCCCCTGCACGATGGTATAGGTGTTGAATATCCCGCCACAAGAGGCACACGCGCCCATCGCGATGACCCACTTCGGGTCAGGCATCTGATCGTAGATTCTCCTGAGGACCGGGGCCATCTTGCGGCTTACGCGCCCGGCCACGATCATCAGATCAGCCTGACGCGGCGACCCTCGAAAGACCTCGGCCCCAAACCGGGCAAGATCGAAGCGCGACGCACCCGTCGCCATCATCTCGATGGCACAGCAGGCAAGGCCGAAGCTCGCCGGCCAGATGGACGATTTCCGCGCCCAATTGACCAGGCTGTCGAGGGTCGAGAGAAGAAGACCGCGCTCGAGCTCCGCTTCCTCTGCAGGCGTGACCTGCGCGTCAACCTCTGTCGTCACGTGATAGCGCTCCTCTACGCCGTGAAGGACGACCCACAGCCGCAGCCGCCCTTCGCGTTGGGGTTCTTCAGGCTGAAGCCGGCCCCCTGCAAGCCGTCGATGTAGTCGAGCTCCGTCCCGGCGAGGTAGAGGTAGCTCTTCGGGTCCACGAGGACCTTGGCGCCGTGGGCCTCGAAGACCTGGTCGGCCGGCTGGGGCTGGTCGAACTCGAGCTGGTAGGAGAGGCCGGAGCA